>NZ_RCCA01000006.1 GCF_003663845.1 Chryseobacterium sp. 7 | reverse complement strand
ATGGATTTTGACGGATAGACCTACATAGTTATGACGGATAGACCTACAGCATTATCTCTGTAAACCCCTTTCCATAGGCTTTTTACAGAAGCTAAAAGCTATGTAATAAAAAACTATTGTATTTTAAAAAGCAATTGTTTATAGTCGGCTAAAGCCTTAAAAAGGAGTTCACCTTCGCTCACATGCTTTTTTTGTCCTAACGGACAAATATTTTTTATAGTCGGAAAAAACATCATCAATTTTTAATAGATGCTGTCTATAAAAAGAAAAAAAAGTTGCGCAAAAAAAAAGAAATAAAAAATGAAAGAAAAGACAATTGCTTCAATCCCTAACGCTAGATTGAGCATATTTTTAGTTCGTTAAGTTTTTCCGGATCCGGCCCGGTTGCCCTCAGCTGCACTGCTTTTATCGAACTAAATTCCAGCCTCCGGATTTCTGAATTCCCCTCGATGGCCAACCCGATCAGATCCCCTCCGGCAGTATGGAATTATTTTTTATGTGTGGGTTGCAACGAGAAAGCATTAAGTTTAAGATTTTCCGGATTCATCCCCGTTGATAAGAACTTGCTGTCTTTCACTTCGTTTTTGAGGCAGTCCGTTTTTCTTATGCGAAGGTGAAATGTTTCATTCAAAAAATTCTTTGCTAATAGTATTTTACGGTTTCCACAAAAATTTTTGTTCCGCAAGCTCCCTTAAAAATTTTTGCAGACCCTCCGAAAAAATACTACCCCGACACCCAGCGGTGAACCGCCCCATTTTTATGCCTGAAAAATTTCATGGTATAGGGAATAGAAAAGACGATACCTCAATTTAAACGAAGCAAAAACAGACAGAGGTTCTTTGACATCAACGGAAACAAACACCCAAAAACCAAAACTTATTATGCTTTCTCTTATGAAACCTTCACCACTTCAGAAGATAGACAAAGTTTCTCTCATATACCAAAGCATAAAGCTTATTTTAAAACAATAACTTATATTATTATATAAACTAATAAATAATTTAATATTATGAAAACAGCTATCGAATAAAACAATTTTCTACCAAAAATCATTACTCATATCCCAGTGGTTTAGGTGGATCATTTAGGGGTCGGCTCACGAAACGGATTATAAAGTACGTTAAGGATAAAATCTATTGATCTGGTGTATTTTAATAGATAAAATATTATTTACCTTTACAATGTCCGTTTATTAAAGTATCCAAATTTAAATTGAATTCTTTTGCAGTAGAAAAAAATATACTACCTTTTTCTGGCCATACCTGCATTATTGGAGAAATAGTATCCGCCTCCATAAGATTGCAATCAATTTTTTCTGAAAGCAATACAAGTTCGTGCTTCTCATCAATAAAATCCACCAACATCGGGCGAAATAATTCTGGCAGTTTTTCTGGATTTTTTCCCAACATATTTGCAAGGTTTTAAAGCTCTAAAATACAAAAACCTGCAAGAAAAAACAAATGAATCAATATTTAGAATACTAATATCCAATGTTTTAAATGTATTTTAAGGAGTGACTATATAGTTATATTAATTTTAAAATATGACTAAGTAAGCATTTGTATAATTGAATTAATTTTTATAAATTACAATATATATATTGCATGATATATAATTTTATTCTTTGTTTTGCGAAAAATTAACAAATGAGTAAAAATAAAATATTGCTGTCAGCCCCATATTTATTATTATTTTCATCCAGGCACCAAGAAGAAAGATCCAAGGCGAAAATAGCTGATATAGTAGAATTATATCTTAATAAATTACTTAAAGCGAAAGACTCAGAAATAAAAGACCTTAAAATATCTGCTATAGAATCAGTTACAGAAGAATGGGAAATTTCTTTCTTAAGAAGATATTTACGCAATTTGCCTAACAATATGAATCGAGGAGACAAATTTTTAAAAGAAAAATTAACGAAAATCAATGATAAAGGTATTTGTGGTCATTTTGTAGATTTAAAATACAATGTTGTTCTACCTGATCTGAGTTTAATTCCAATAAATAATCACTCTATTTTTGTAAATAATGATTTTGAGGTTTATGAAGAAGAAACTTATGTTAATTTTTTGGAACAAAAATATCTAACTATTGATTAATATTTTTTATCTCTTTATATTAAAGACCTGTAATTAATTAAGTGATTTTTATAGCAATTTAATTAGAAGGGTAGACTCTACTATTATGTTGGAAATTTTCACCTTTTTGGAGGTAAATAAAGAAGCATTCACATGAAACAAAAAAAAGATCACAAATGTTTAATTTACTTATAACCTGAGTTCGATTGTAAATTTAGAATAAAAAACTTGCAATAAAAGGCAAAAATTAGTATCTTTAAGTTGATGATAGATAATGATTTAACTAAAATTTGCCTTATGATTTGTTTTGATAAAATTACGGATATTTTTTGTATTGTTGATGAGTTTTGTGAAGATTTTGAAAAATTTTCAGAACCTTTCCTCCTTGGAAACAAACCAAAAAAGAAACCCAGAATGAGCACTTCTGAAGTCATCACAATTACGCTGCTTTTTCATCTGAGTGGTTTTAGGACTTTTAAACATTTTTATATTTATTATGTGCAAAAACATATGACACAAGATTTCCCCCAAACTGTTTCCTATAATCGCTTTGTAGAATTAATGCAGTCTGCATTGATGCCTATGACGCTATTTGCAAAAACCTGTTGTTTAGGAACTTGCACAGGAATATCTTTTGTAGACAGCACACCAATAAGAGTTTGTAAAAATAAAAGGATAAAACGGAACAAAGTGTTCAAAGATATTGCTACCACAGGAAAATCTACCATGGGTTGGTTTCATGGTTTCAAACTTCATATCATCATCAATGACAAAGGTGAACTTTTAAGTTTTTGTGTAACACAGGCAAATGTTGATGATAGAGAACCGTTGAAAAATGAATCTTTTTTACAGTCTATTTTTGGGAAGTTGCTCGGAGATAAAGGTTATATCAGCGAAAAATTGACCCAATTATTATTTGTAGATGGAATTCAATTAATCACCAGTTGGAAAAAACATCTATTTTATTTTTCAACAAATCTCTAGTTGGACTAATTTACTTTAAACAGGGAAAAAATTGGAATTATTTTTTTATAAATGCTAATTTTGTAAGAGAAGACATCGGATAATGATAAAATAATTTATAGTGAGGCTTTCAAGAGGTTATGATAAGACCTATTATCCCAATAACTTATTTTCAGAAAAATAAGTTATTTAAGATAACGTAAGGATATTATCTTACTATTTAAGCATTCTTTCCAATCCGTCATTAGTGTCGTCAAGACCTTTGTAAATACTATTTCCCCCAAGTTAGGGTTACACAGGCTTGGCATTTGATAATTAATCAATAGACCTATAGAGTCATTAAGTGCTGTTTTAATTGTACCTAAAAGTGGCATTTCCAAGAATTTTATACAAAAAAATAAATGATTTTGTTATAAGATCATTATATGTTGTAAAGAGATATGAACTAAATAACATAACATAAATAGATATTATGAGCTTTTATAAAAATATCCATATAGGACAGTTGCTCATTCAGAAAGTGAAAGAGAGTGATATAGATATATCACGTATTTGTAAATTTATGGATACTACCTTTGAAGAGATCCAAAAGATGTACGACTCTAAAAGTCTTGATACTGAAGTTTTATTACGATGGAGTAAACTACTTGAATATGATTTTTTCAGGATTTATTCTCAGCATTTAATTTTATATGCTCCTGAAGAGAAACGTAATTACCGCTCTTCAGGAAAAAAGAAATCTAAACTTCCTGTTTTCCGTAAAAATATTTATACTCGAGAGGTAATTGATTTTATCCTGGAAATGATCAATTCTGGAGAGATGACACGGATGATGGTGATCGAAAAATATAAGATTCCCAAAACCACATTGTATAAATGGATAGAAAAATATAATAAAACAACCCCTTTTTAAAAAACAAAAAACACAATGCGTCCTGATTATAAAAATATTTATAATGATATCCTTGAAAAAAAATATCCTCACAAAAGAAAAGAATGTGAGTCTTTACTAAAAAAAAGAATCACTGATCTTGATGTGATCAAACTTAATACTCTGATTTTTGGGTCCCCAGATACAGAAACAGAACGTTTCAATCAAATGCACCGCTGTTATACAAAAAATTCTATATTAAAACTTTTAATGTACCAGAAAGAGCATAAACTAACCAATACTGAAATGTCTCGTCATTTTAAAATAAGCAGAACCACCATCAGCAAGTGGAAGGATTTGTTTTTGTAAGTATAGGATTTTTAGAAGGCAAAAAGTATAAAAATAAATTTCTACCTGATCAATTTGTCCAGGTAGCATTAAATTCTAAGTTATTTTGAATTTAACGCAAAAAAAAGATGTAATTTTGCAAAATAATTTGCTCAATATTATTGAGCAGATGAGATACAAATATGAACATAATTTAAAAAAATATTTAGTCACTCCTTAAAATACATTTAAAACATTGGATATTAGTATTCTAAATATTGATTCATTTGTTTTTTCTTGCAGGTTTTTGTATTTTAGAGCTTTAAAACCTTGCAAATATGTTGGGAAAAAATCCAGAAAAACTGCCAGAATTATTTCGCCCGATGTTGGTGGATTTTATTGATGAGAAGCACGAACTTGTATTGCTTTCAGAAAAAATTGATTGGAATTATTTCGAGAAAGAATTTTCTCCATTGTATTCTAAAGTAGGCAATCCAAGTCATCCGATTCGGTTTATGGTGGGCTGCCTTCTTTTGAAGCACCTGTACAATTTGGGCGATGAAACCCTTGCCTCAGCGTGGATTATGAATCCTTACATGCAGTATTTTTGCGGAAGAGTTTTCTTTGAACATGAATTCCCGTGTGACCCAAGTAATTTTGTGCATTTCCGAAAAAGAATTGGCGAAAACGGTATTGAAAAAATCTTTGCCTACAGTGTAAGGATGCATGATGCAAAGGTCAATACTTCACATTTTGTTTTGTCAGATACCACGGTTCAAGAGAATAACACTACTTTTCCTACGGATGCGAAATTGTGTAAAAAAGTAATTGATTATTGCAACAAAATAGCCGAAAAAGAAGGCCTAAAGCAGAGACAGCGCTACACGAAAGTCAGCAAACGACTGGTTCGCAACACCTACAACGGCAAACATCCTAAGCGAGCTAAAATGGCAAGAAAGTCACAAAGACAATTAAAAACCATCGCCATGAGGCTGATACGAGAACTGGAACGCAATTTTACGGCAGAACAGAAAGAGTTTTACAAAAATACACTGACACTTTACGCCAAAGCGGTTACTCAAAAAAGAAACGATACCGATAAAATTTACAGCATTCACAAACCATTTACCCGATGTATTGCGAAAGGAAAAGCTCATAAACAGTATGAATTTGGAAATAAGGTGGGCTTGATAACGACCTCGGGCAAAGGCAAAAAAATCATTCTTGGGATTAAGGCATTTTTACAAACACCATACGATGGTCACACCATTGAGCCGCTTCTGGAGCAAATGGAAAACAGTGGTCAGCAACTTCCAAAAGAACTCGTTTACGATCGAGGTGGCAGAGGAAAATCGGAGATCAAAGGCGTAAAAATCTCTATTCCAAGCACTCCAAGAAAAACAGACACCGCTTATCAAAAACAAATAAAACGCAAGAAATTCAGAACTAGAGCAGCGATCGAACCTATCATCGGACACTTAAAGACGGATTTTAGGCTGGCTCAAAATTATTTCATGGGAGAAATGGGGCCACAAATCAATGCATTATTATCAGCAACCGCCTGGAATATGAAGAAAATGATGGAAATACTGAAAAAAGAATTGAGTTTATTTTTTTATCAAATACAAATTATCCTATTTTCTAATTCTATGTTTAAAAATAAATTAGAAAATAGCATTTCTTAAGGAATGACTATATATACTTATAAAAAACAGATAGAAGAGAAGCCCCATATTACTGCGGAAGACCTAAGAAATATGAGAGCTGTACTCAACTCTTATTTAGGACTTATGTCACATTACAAAACCTACCGTTTACGGTATACTTTACTTCATAAGAATGCGCCCGCAGTTTTTGACAAGTACGGTTTTTTCAGTAAAAATTTAAACAAAATAATACTCTACCCATTTGCATTATAAAAAGCAACTATGAAAAAAAAGATAATCTCTCTTATCCTATGCAGCCTCTGCTGCTGGTCTCAAGCCCAGAAAATAAACATGAATTTCCCCTATTTTGCTGGTAAGACCTACGATTTTGTGATCTTCCAGGGAGATAAGCAGCAGACCATTCTACAGGGTACCATACCCGCCAACGGGAAATTTGCCCTCCAGATTCCCAAAGAATATGCCCCCTACACAGGCATGAGTCGTTGGCTCATTACCAATAGCAAAGATGGAGGGGGGCTAGATATGCTCATCCCCGGCAGAGACTTCTCTGTAAGCTGCCAGGAGGCACTTCCTACAGAGAAAAACATTATCTACAAAGGCAATGCACAGAACAAGGAGCTCAATGATCTTTATAAAGAGCAGCATGGCATCTTAGCCCGGCATGATGCCATGCTACAGGCCACACGATCCTATCCCAAAACAGACAAAAGCTTCCCAGTCTTTCTGCAGGAGTATGATGTACAGAAGAGAAGCTACAAAAGCTTCCAGGCTTCCCTGGGTAAAGACCCGGACTATGCCAAAGAGCTTATTCGCATCATCAATACTACCCAGGGCATAGGCACAGAGATCTTTGATAATGAAGCCCAGAAGGCCGCCAATATCGCAGGTTACATAGCCACCCAGATGGATCCGGAGGTGCTCTATACCTCCGGATACTGGGCTAACGTAATCTCTGCATGGGTAAGCATCCATACGCAGGTGCTGCAGGATCCTTACCGTTTCGTAGAAGATTTCTCTCGAATCACCCAAAAGCTAGATAATAACAAACAGTATACGGATTTTGTGGAGCGTACTACTTACTATCTTACTCAACAGGGTAAAGATCAGTATATTGGAGCTATTGCCCCATGGGTTCTTTCTTCTGGGAAAATGACCAACTTTGATGGGCCTCTGGCCGTTTATAAAAAGGGTGCCATTGGAACCAAGGCGCCAGATCTCATTTTTACTCATCATATAGGAAAGAGTGAAGATCACAATCATGATGTACAGACCATAAGTTCTGCTGATATGGCTACAAAAGGATATTCAAAAACTCTTCTGGTGTTCTATGAATCCGGTTGTGGTCCATGTGAAAATCTTCTTGGGCAGCTCCCGGGAAACTATGAATACCTGAAAAAAATAACATCCGTATTATATCTATTTCTGCGGATACAGATGAAAAAGTTTTTAAAAGTAAAGCTGATTTATTTCCATGGAAACAAGATGCATTCTGTGACCTTGAAGGAATGAAAGGACCAAACTTTGTTAATTATGGTGTAGTAGGTACTCCTACAATGGTTTTGCTTGATGCATCAGGAAACATTCTTTTAAAATCAGCTTCTCTTCAGGAAATTTTGGAATACAAATAATTTATATCGTTCTATGAAAAGAGAAGACTATCTTTATTTAATTGGAAAATCTGATCAGGAAGTCTTTAAGGAATTTGGTAACTACTATTGTAACTATTCTCATTCCGATCGTTGGTTATACAAATTAAAGAAATCAATTATTGAGTATTATTTCTTATACGTTTATTTTGATAATAATATTGTAATTGATGTAAAATTTTATGGTAACTAAATACAATTTTACACAAACTTTTCCAAAAATTAATCCCCTTCTTTCGTTGGGGATTGTTTTTATACTAATTCTGATTCGTCATCTTCTTCGTCCTCATCTTTTGGGTTATAGTCTAAACCTTTTTTTAGTTTTTTATTAAAATCAGAAAGTTTCATTGGGCGTTCTGGCTCTTCATCAAACTCTAATTGTAATTGGACTGGTTTTTTATTGTATTTTTGCTGAAATAATGCATTAAACTGTTCTTTTGATTCAGACACTTCCATCAAGGTTGTAACTTGTATGATTTGTTTCTTAAGATGTTCTCTCCCTATTTCAGGAGTTAATGTTTGATGCCATTTGTATTTCCAATTTCCTTTTTCAGTTTTGCCTGCATTTTCTTTTATTTTGGAAATTATCCCTTTTGGCAACCCCTCATAGATATATTTTGTGGTTAATTTTCCTATAAATGAAGGCTTGTTTTTAATATATTTTGGGATAAAAGGCAAGTTCCATAATCTAAAAACTTGCTTATAAAAATCATCCGTAAATGTTAATTGCCATCTTAAAATTTCATCAGAAATATAGGCATTTAGAATTTTTTGTAACTCAAACCTTTCTCTGTCATATTGATAGCCTGTAGCTTCATCAATTAACGCAATAATTCCTACACGAGCAAATCCTCTAATTAGAATTTCGCATTGGTCTGCAATTATTTTTTGTCTTGATGATAGTTTGATTTCTTTTCTTGCTTCTAAGAGCCTGTTTAAATTTTCGTAGAAAATTTTGTTAAGAGGCTTTCAGAGGTTGGATATTTGAAAAAAAAAAATGAAATACCCAACCGATTTAACTGAAAACCAGTGGCAATATATAAAGAAAACGATGAACCTAAAAGAGAGAAAGAGAAAATATCCTCTTCTTTTGATTTGGAACTCCTTAATGTATTTGATAAAAACAGGTTGCCAGTGGCGTATGCTTCCTAAAGATTTCCCCAAATGGCAATTGGTTTATTACTATTATATCCGTTGGACGGAGTTGGGATATTTTGACTTAATTCTAGAAAAGCTACGAATGAAAGTTCGTATAAAAAAGGGTCAGCGAGCAGAAGCCTCCTTAGGAATAATGGATAGCCAAAGTGTACGCTGGGGCAATAATAGAGGTCTTCATGGCGTAGATGGAAATAAGAAAATAAAAGGAATAAAACGCCATGTGCTAGTAGATAAGAATGGATTTTTAATCGCAGTGATGGTTTGTGTAGCCAATATTCATGATAGTAAGGCTGGATTGCTTTTGCTTAGATTACTCAGGGAAGAGCTGATGAATTTCAAGTGTATTCTTGCTGATGCAGGCTATAGAGGAGATTTTCTAGATAAAGCTCATAGCCTTTATTCATACCTGGTAAAAGTGGTAAGTCGGGATAAAGAAAAACAAGCTAAAAAAGAGTTTAAACCCGTAAGTAAACGATGGGTAATAGAAAGAACTTTTGCTTGGTTTGATAATGACAGAAGGCTTTGTAGGAACTATGAACTACTGCATGAGTCTTCCGAAAATATGACCAAATTATCCGCTATAAAATTATTACTCAATAAAATTTAAACAGGCTCTAAAAAGGCATCGCAAATATCTGCTAAAACAGTAGCTTCGTATCCATTTATTTTTTGAGTACCTTTATAGCATTCAATAGGATCATAATGGCCATGCTCTTTACCCCTGTAAATAAAGGGTTCAAGAGATTTTTGACCTAAGTATCTGGCCAGTCTTGTTCCTGATCTATTATCTGCTTCTTCTTGCAGATTTAATGCGTTTTGCATAGCGTATCCAGAAAGAACTCTTGTCCCATCTTCTAATACATAACAAGGAATAATAACATCACCTAACGTTATTTCTCCTTCGTGAATAATCTTGTTTTTAACCATATATTAGGCCCAGTGACCACATAGGCGTTCAAAATGGCCAACTTTTAAATCTTTCTATTCTTCACCTTAGAAATAGTGTGCCTAGAGCATCCTAACAGAAACTGGATTTCGCTATAACTTTTTCCAACATCTAATAAGCTCTGAATCTTTTTATGCAGCTCTACATTTTCTGGCCTTCCTTTATATTTCCCTTCATCTTTAGCTTTTACTACTCCATCAGCTTGTCTACGTCTCCTGTCTGTATAATCCTTTCTTGCTGTCGCAGCAAGAATATCGAGCATCATTGCATTGACAGCTGACAAAACCCATCTTTGAAATTCATCATCTATATTAGCAAAAGAATGACTGGTAGGCAGATCCAGAGATATTATTTTTATACGGTTATCGAGTATGATAGATTTTAATTTGTGCCAATCCCCTTCAGATAACCTGGTGATTCTATCAATTTGCTCAATTAAAATTGCGTCTCCTGGTTCTGCCGTTTCCAGAAGCCTGAAAAGTTCCGGACGTTGAAGCTTTACACCGGATTCATTTTCAATAAACCAGGCTGAAATTTTCACCTTCAGGGATTTTGCAAATTCTAACAAACTATCTTTTGCTCTCAGGGGATCCTGTTCTTTGGTAGATGCTCTTAAATAGGCGTACATTCTCATAGGTTAGTTCATTTTAAATGGTTTCTTTAATCTAGTGCAATATACATTCAATTTTCAGATTAATGCACTAGCGTAATGGTAGTTCATCATAGGTACACTTAAAATAAACTAGCTACCTGTAATGCTTAACCGTTCATTCATGTTAAGTTCAAAAACTCCATATGGATTTACATGAGCATATATTAAAGGGGAAAGCGCCCGGTAATCTTCTTGTGTCAATACATGTTTCCACTCTTCAGCAGATACTATTTGCTGAATCATCAATGTATTTACATATACAAGACAGATCTGAACCAGATGTAAGGATAGAACGGAAAGTTCTTGATCCTCTAGCCTGTTGGCTGCTACTTCACCTCCCTTGCCAAAAAATATAAATGAGTTGGCAGAATTCCAGTTTTCAACAACGTTTAAACCTTCGTGGATCTCTCTGCGTAACTCTTCTTTTTCAAGATATTCACAAAGAAATATCGTTTTTATAGCTTTTCCAAGTTCTGATAATGCTCTATATGTTGGATGGGTAATATTTCCTTTTGTAAAACGTCTTAATATAGCTTCCGGATCGGCAGTTCCCTGCTTTAATGCTGTGGTGTACTGTACCATTTGATCATATTGCTGTGCAATAAGTTCCCAGTTGATAGGTCTTGTTAGTATAGGAGACAAATTTTGAAAGTTATCCGCCAGGCCAATATCCGGGATATACAGTTTTTGTTTTGCTATGTTTTTAAGCCTGGGCATTAAATTAAATCCTAATAAATAACTGAAGGCAAATGCAACTTCACTTTGTCCATGCGTATCAACATACTGTTTATCAATCGACATTTCTGTACAATGTCTAAGAACTCCTTCAATCATACTCGCAACTTTCTTATTTTTAAGAATGTGAGAATCTCCTGTCTATGCCTTCTTGCCGTTCTACTCTCCCATTCATAGGAAAATATATTATCAGAAATATCTAACTGTTCTGAAATATATTGTAGAGGAATCTCACTGATATCTTTTCCATTTTCTGGAAAAGCACCATAATTCTTATAGTATTTCAATTGCATACAAAAGATCAAGTGATGCTTCTGTGGCTTAGTCTTAAGAAGCTCCAACTCTTCGTAGATAAGAGACCAATATTGTGCTAGCTCTTCTTCATTCCATATTTGTTTCATTATTTTTCTTATCTAATTTAGGATAAGAAATTCATACATTCAAAAAAGTTGGCCATTTTGAACGCCTATGTGGTCACTGGGCCTATTAATGTTTTGTAAGTTAATTTGTTTTCTAAATTTGATAGTAATAGGTTGAATCTGTTTTCGGTTGTCTGTTTACGTGTATTGTATCTGAAAACAAACTCATCTACATACATCTGTAAATGTTTTTTAGAGGTAAAATGATAGATTCCAACGATACCTCTTTTTAAGATAGACCAAAACCCCTCTATTGTATGGAGTTACTACCTTTGGGTGGACACAAAAGCTAAGCCCCCATGCTCTATCTTTAAGACATGAAAAACAGGAGAAAGAATTACAGTTTAGAGTTTAAACTCAAGACATTGGAATTATTAGAAGAGAGAGGATGCAGTATGACCTCTTTAGGAAGAGAGCTTGGAGTGAATCCAGACAATATCAAGCGTTGGAGCAAGGAGTTTAAATCAGGAAAATTGACAGGAGCATCTACCATAAAGGAAAAGAGCAAGGAAGAGCTGGAAATTATCCGCCTTAACAAAGAGCTTGCTGACATAAAATTGGAGCATGAAATCTTAAAAAAGGCGGTAAGCATCTTTTCCAGGAGCGGCAGGTAAAATATCTTTTTATAGAATCTCATACAACTATATTTCCTGTTGAAAAGATGTGTAAAGTACTAAGAGTGAGCAGAAGTTCATATTATAAATGGCTTGCTGGGATTCCATCAAAAAGAACATTGTATAATCAAATGTTGAGTGATGAAATCAAGAAAATTTATGCTCTTTATAAAGGCAGGTATGGCAGTCCCAGAATAGCTAAAGAACTGGAATCATTGGGAATAAAAGCCTCTCAACAGCGAGTAGCAAGACTGATGAAGAAGCATTCATTACGAAGTATATTGAAAAGGAAATTTAAGGTGACTACCGATTCATCCCATAAATATCCTGTTGTGGAAAATCATTTGAACAGAAATTTTTCGGTGGACAAACCCAATTCTGCCTGGGTATCGGATATCACTTACATCAGAACCAAACAGGGTTGGTTGTATCTTACCACTGTAATAGATTTATTTGATAGAAAAGTAATTGGATGGTCTCTGAGTTCTACCATGTATGCTAAAGATACGAGTATGGCTGCTTTTAAAATGGCTCTTTCCAATCGTCCATTAATGAAAACGGATTCACTCATTTTCCATTCTGACAGAGGGGTTCAATATGCCTGTAAGGATTTTGTATCTATGGTCGGAAAAAACAAACAAATTATTAGAAGTATGAGCAGGAAAGGGAATTGCTGGGATAATGCAGTGGCTGAAAGTTTCTTTAAAACCCTGAAAATGGAACTTATTTAGTCACTCCTTAAAATACATTTAAAACATTGGATATTAGTATTCTAAATATTGATTCATTTGTTTTTTCTTGCAGGTTTTTGTATTTTAGAGCTTTAAAACCTTGCAAATATGTTGGGAAAAAATCCAGAAAAACTGCCAGAATTATTTCGCCCGATGTTGGTGGATTTTATTGATGAGAAGCACGAACTTGTATTGCTTTCAGAAAAAATTGATTGGAATTATTTCGAGAAAGAATTTTCTCCATTGTATTCTAAAGTAGGCAATCCAAGTCATCCGATTCGGTTTATGGTGGGCTGCCTTCTTTTGAAGCACCTGTACAATTTGGGCGATGAAACCCTTGCCTCAGCGTGGATTATGAATCCTTACATGCAGTATTTTTGCGGAAGAGTTTTCTTTGAACATGAATTCCCGTGTGACCCAAGTAATTTTGTGCATTTCCGAAAAAGAATTGGCGAAAACGGTATTGAAAAAATCTTTGCCTACAGTGTAAGGATGCATGATGCAAAGGTCAATACTTCACATTTTGTTTTGTCAGATACCACGGTTCAAGAGAATAACACTACTTTTCCTACGGATGCGAAATTGTGTAAAAAAGTAATTGATTATTGCAACAAAATAGCCGAAAAAGAAGGCCTAAAGCAGAGACAGCGCTACACGAAAGTCAGCAAACGACTGGTTCGCAACACCTACAACGGCAAACATCCTAAGCGAGCTAAAATGGCAAGAAAGTCACAAAGACAATTAAAAACCATCGCCATGAGGCTGATACGAGAACTGGAACGCAATTTTACGGCAGAACAGAAAGAGTTTTACAAAAATACACTGACACTTTACGCCAAAGCGGTTACTCAAAAAAGAAACGATACCGATAAAATTTACAGCATTCACAAACCATTTACCCGATGTATTGCGAAAGGAAAAGCTCATAAACAGTATGAATTTGGAAATAAGGTGGGCTTGATAACGACCTCGGGCAAAGGCAAAAAAATCATTCTTGGGATTAAGGCATTTTTACAAACACCATACGATGGTCACACCATTGAGCCGCTTCTGGAGCAAATGGAAAACAGTGGTCAGCAACTTCCAAAAGAACTCGTTTACGATCGAGGTGGCAGAGGAAAATCGGAGATCAAAGGCGTAAAAATCTCTATTCCAAGCACTCCAAGAAAAACAGACACCGCTTATCAAAAACAAATAAAACGCAAGAAATTCAGAACTAGAGCAGCGATCGAACCTATCATCGGACACTTAAAGACGGATTTTAGGCTGGCTCAAAATTATTTCATGGGAGAAATGGGGCCACAAATCAATGCATTATTATCAGCAACCGCCTGGAATATGAAGAAAATGATGGAAATACTGAAAAAAGAATTGAGTTTATTTTTTTATCAAATACAAATTATCCTATTTTCTAATTCTATGTTTAAAAATAAATTAGAAAATAGCATTTCTTAAGGAATGACTATTTATCAGAATAGATATGAAACCAAAAAACAGGCTGAACTTTCAATATTTGAATACATAGAAGGATTCTATAATACTCACAGAAGACATAAGCATCTGGAAAATAGAACAATATTAGAATTTAATCAACTTATTATTAACAAATTTAAAATCGCAGCATAGGGGCTAAGGAAATTTGTCCACTTTTTTGTAGGAAGTTCACATATCTTCCGTAATATTCTACACCCAAAGATTCTTTTATATAATGATCAAAATCATTAAGGTATACATTACTAAAAAGCTGAGATGTAAGGTTTCCTATAGGAAGCCCACAATGTGGTGAGGCCTTAAAAAGGCTCTTTGATTCTGGTAAGCCCTGCCAGTGTGACAGACTACCTTTTATAAAACAATTAGCCTTAGGGTCATTTTTTATAACAAGTTCTAAAAGATAAAACAGATCATCATAACCTAATCCTCCCAGCGAACCAGCATCCGATAATTTTTTTCTGCTTTCTATATAGCCCTGAAGAGTAATCATTTTCTGCAGCTTGCTTAGCAGAATATTTTTATTTATACTCATAAAGTATCCTTTTATATCCAGCTTTAGTATATAAGCGCTATGTGTAAAATTATTAGAAACTTTTTCCAGATATTCATAAGCTTTTTGGATCCCAAGAAGTGTACCTTTTCCTTTACGACAGCTATAGCTATCATCTATAAAAGCTGATTCTAATATAGGATTTATATACATAAATAATAAATGGTGTACAATTCTATCCCTGAAATCTGCAGCAAAAATCTCTCTCTTTATAGGTTCTTCTACTATAAAAGCTACGCTTTTACCCACTTTATAAGTTCTATTTTTTATCTCTGAATAAAGTTCCAAAAGATTACTTTCATACTCTATTTCAAATAATAGCTGATTCCGGGTATGTCGTTTATTTTTCCTTGCTTCGTAATAAGCTAGGAATATATTATACTTTAATTCTGTCATAAGATTTTATAAAAATAACATCTACAGCCAAGTACTGAGATACAGCGGACGCTAAACCCGTTCGTACGATTGTTGTTGTTCATACCAGCGGTACTACTATTGAAGTTCAGGTTGTTGGCATTTGGACTAGTATTCTGGGTACTACTCCAGTAATTGCCGTTGTTACCGCGGTTGTTGAGCGCACCATTAGTGTTGTTACGGTTGCCTGCGGCAGGCAATGCTTGTAGAATTTTTATTTTTGCCTATTAGCACATTGTTTATTTCACATTCACAACGTTTTTACCCATATAGGCATTCTACTGAACTTGGCAGGTACTCTCCTGAATAATATTTTATACAGAACTCTGACCTACTGTGTAGATGTTTATTTATTTTTTTGTTGCACATACCAGGCATTTATCTGCTTACTGGTACTTTCTATTTTTTCTGACACCTCTATGAAATCTTTTAAAGAGATCTGTTTCAGGTCTTTATATATCCGAAGTAAAAGTCTTATTACTTCTATATTTGATTTTGCTTTTTCTAATAATTCTATTTTCTGTGCTTTTGTATTGGCTTTGTAAATATGGATGATAAGTTCTGTGCTTTCATTTTTTATTTTTTCTCCCAATGTAAATTTATAATCACGTTCCATATTTTTAGAAATATGGTATAGCTGTAACAGCAAATCATAACTTATCTTGTATACTGGAAGCTGATCATATAATGCCATTTTTTACTTTTATTTTGTCTTGTAAATCCCGTAGAAACAAGAAAGCTTCAACAGGTGTTTTGGATTCCAAAGGGAATTTTTTTATTGCTTCTTCTGTAGATTTTGTTTCTTTATCATTCTCTTTTTTTTCAGATAAGGCTGCATTACTTTTCCAGAGTTCAAATTTTTCATTTTCCAATGGGAAAGAAGGCAAGAAGCTCATATATTTTTCTGTCCTTTCCAAAGGAAAGAGCTTCCCCCTCCATTGTTTATTTTCCAAAGCAGAGCTAGGAAAGCCAATGCTTACCACATAGCTGCAAATATTCTTCACATATTTTTTACTCGCTTTATAGCCTGTGATCTTCCATACAGCATAAGCACTTTGCTCATAGGCTACCCAAAACACGCCCTGCTTATAGAGCTGTATTTTGGTATGATCTTCTTGCCTTATTATATCTGCTATTTTCATAGGAATATAGATTATTTTAGTAAAAATTCCGGCAGCAAAAAGCCGCCGGAAATAGATAAATAATAAAATCAATAGAATTTATTCTGAGATACAGCGGACGCTAAACCCGTTCGCACGACTGTAGAAGTTCATAAGATTGGCACTACTATCGAAGTTCAGGTAGTTGGCATACAGATACAGACTAGTATACTGGGTACTACTCCAGTAGGAGCCGTTGATACCGCGTCCGTTGAGCGCACCACTAGTGAAGAGACGGCTGCCTGCGGCAGGAAGCAATAAAGAGTTTCCAAACTTAATAGCCGTTGTGTAATTTGTAGCACTGCTAGCCCAGCTACCTATTCTTGTTATAGGGTTTAGGCTTGGATAGCTTAGAATACCCTGCCATTGTGCCTGTGTAGGAACCCTGTATCCTGCAGGACAAGGATCTTTAGCTGTTTTTACTCCATCCTGCCAGGTGTTATCAGGTAAGTCTGTACTATTCCATCCTGCAATCGTTCCTGAATTAGACAGATCCTGAGCCTGAGAATAGTATCTTCCCGTCTCATTTGTCTGAGCTCCCCACTGGTATTTCGCTCCGTGAATAGAGGCTGAAGCAACAAGAGCGTTTGCACTCATATCCGCCCCTAAGTTATGGCACATAAAACCCTTCCACTGCCCTGGAGCAATATAAGCCCCACAACAAGCACAGTCCTGTACATTAACTGTTAGTCGAAGCTGACGATCTGTACCGTTATTACTCGCACCATCATTATAAATAACAATGATCTGGGCCGTTAACGCATTTATTCTCATCGTTCCGGAAGCAAGCGTGTTCAGGTTCGTATTGTAACTGACTGTCGCATTAACAGAAGTGGTTATATTATTTCCGGAATTCCCTCCACTGATACTGTTAATGACCTGTCCATTGCTATTGGTATATAAAAAACGAACATTGCTTACTGTACCTGTAGGAGTAAAGGTATAAGTCTGTACATTCGTTGATGCCTGGCTAAAGTCTGCCTTCTGAGATAAGCGGCCGGAAAGGGTACCGCAGTCTCCTCCGTCATTAACCATTACAACATCAAAGCATGTTTTACCAACTAAGCTGCCGCTTCCTATTGAAAGGGCTGATCCTACATTTACTGATAATACACAACTCTGACCTCCAAAATTAATCGTAAAACTCGCTGTGCCATTAGAAGATGGTGTCCCGGATATACTATAAATAATATTTCCAGAAGACGATATCGTTCCCGAATTCAACGTTGCTGTAAGACCGGTTACTCCTGTAGAAGTAACGCTCTCGCCTCCGTAAGTTCCCCCGTTTCCTCCTGTATAACCAATAGATGCTGTAACTCCTGAAGCAGGCTGGCCACTGGTTAAGCTTCCTGAAACTGTTGCTGCAGCACAGTTTAATACTGTAACGTTAGCAGAAGAATTGGTAACAGGAATCGATAAATTACATGACTTCCCACCAAAGTTAACAGGAAAAATAGCATTTCCCGCTCCAGAAGGTGTTCCTGTTATTGTATATGATAAACTTCCGAATCCTTGATTAATCGTCCCGGAAGCAATACTCGCTGTAAGACCGGTTACTCCTGTAGAGCCTACGGCTCCACCAAAGTAAGTTCCCCCGTTTCCTCCTGTGTAGTTAATAGATCCTGTAACTCCTGAGGCAGGCTGGCCATTGACTAAGCTGCCTGAAACTGTTGCTCCGGCGCAGTCTAAAGATCCTACCACAGCTCCGGGAGCTCCATACAGCATTTTAATCCATTTATTGGCAGGATAATCATAATAGTAATAGCCTCTTGAGTCTATATCAATCGTTTGTCCAACCCTGTTGCCAGCAGAAGGCTGTGAAGTGACAAAAGCAATAGTCCCATCCTGGTCCTGGCTGTATACTCCGTTAATATCTGCCTGATGCAGTGCATCGGCTGTAAGACGTGGACAAATGACACCTTCGGAAATACTTCCGTCAATAGCTTTAGGTCTTACCTCTAAGGTCGCTTTAGGAGTCTCTGTATTGACCCCGACCTGACCATAGAGAGAAACGCAGCCCATCAATCCAAAAAGGAGCGGCAATAATCTTTTTTTCATCGTTTAACTATTTTTTTAAATTATGTTCATATTTGTATCTCATCTGCTCAATAATATTGAGCAAATTATTTTGCAAAATTACATCTTTTTTTTAGTAAAGACTCACATTCTTTTCTTTTGTGAGGATATTTTTTTTCAAGGATATCATTATAAATATTTTTATAATCAGGACGCATTGTGTTTTTTGTTTTTTAAAAAGGGGTTGTTTTATTATATTTTTCTATCCATTTATACAATGTGGTTTTGGGAATAAAGATTTTCTTAGTCCTGCCAAAGGATTAATTATACTTATAATAGCTGTATTAGCTGTAATGTTAATAGAAAATTTATAAACAAATATTAAATTATTATATTGACTAATTAAATTATTTAGTATATTTACAAAACCAATTAACAAATATGAATAATCAACCTAAGTACGTAAAATTTGAAGTCCTTAAAATTGAGGATATCAGAAAAACAGGATCCACTGTTGCAATTGGGAAAGTTCTAAATGGCCTTTATTATCCACAGAGTAAAACGGTTTCATTTTCTGATGTAAATGGCCAAGATTGGACCTTTTACGATGGCGATACCTGCCGAGTAATTAAACAGGAAGAGCAATTAAAAGTGTTTTAAACTAATAATAAAAATCAAAATGGCTAGAACAAACTCACGTCCTGATACTATCTATGTGAAAAGTCTCACAGAAGAGGACAAAGATCGCTTTGAAAAACTTTTAGAACATCTTGATACAACTAATAATGGTTATGCAGTTCTAAAAGTTATAGAAAAATATTTTCCTTTGCTTGAAAAAAGCAAAGAACAGGGAGCAGAAATAAAAAGATTAGAGGGAACCATCCGGAAAAAGGATGAGAAAATCCAAAAAATGGCAGAACAAAAGGCCGGAATGTTAAAACAAATCAGTGTAATTGAGGAATCTCTGAAAAGCACGGCAAAATTTATAAAGGAACTTTAAAAATAATAGTTCGTCATTCGTTCCAGGATTTTAAAGATCCTGAATGATTTTAGCGAACTAAAAAAATAAACAGCAGTAAAAAATTTTAGTTCGTTAAATTAAAACCGGTTCCGGAAGATATCGAGCTGGCCAGCTACATTTTAACGAACTAAAATTAAATATACAAAAATTAAGCAATGAAAACAATATCAATATTTACTCAGAAAGGAGGTGTTACAAAAACTACCAGTACCATCAATATTTCCGGAGTTTTAGCGGAAATGGGATATAAGGTTTTGGTTATTGATTTTGATACACAATGCCATTTATCACTCGGTTATGGTGTAGATAAAACAATTGAGTATAATGTAGAGGAATTTTTGCACTCTGTAGAGCCTATCCGCTATGCATTAAGGGGGAAAAACCAAAATATATCTGTTATTTCCGGAAAGCTAGAGCTTTCTACTAAAGGTCTAAAAAGGGATAGCTTAAAAAAACCATTGAAAAAAGTGGAAAAAGATTTTGATTTCTGCCTGATAGACTGTGCACCAAAGCCCATAAATGATGATCTTGGATTTGGTGAAATCGCTGTTTTTGCATCCGATTATATTATTTCTCCGGTAGATTATGACGCTTTTACATTGGACGGACTTACAACCCTTATCTTAACACTGGACCGCTTACAGGTGAATGAAAAATTAACAGCGCAATATTTAGGATTTTTCTTTGCTAAAGTAGAGGAAAATACAAAGGATTTTAAAGAAGCTTACAGAGAACTTTCCGAAAGTGAAATTTCAAATCTTCTTTTTAAAAGCTATGTGAGAAAGAACGCTTTCATAAGAACCAGTATTAACATGGAAGAATCGGCAGTCTTTTTAAAGCCGTTTTCCCCTGTTTCTATGGATTATCGAAAGTTAACAGATGAACTACTAATGAAAATTAAAATAGATGCAAAATAAGCCTAAAATTAAAGGTCTTGGAAATTTAAAGACTGCCGGATTCAACCTACAGAAAAATGCAGAAAAAATACAGGAACAGGAAAAAGAATATTCTACTGATAATACTGTAATTTTTTCTTTCCGGGTTAATCAGGATCTGATTCACTATATAAAAAGATTCAGGATTTTTAAAATAGAAGAAAATCCATCTAATCATCTTTATAGTGAAAGTGATGCTGTACGTGAGGGAATCCAGCTTTTAAGAAATACATTTGCGGATATTCCCCAACGCCCGGAAGATATAGAAAAACCAACAAAAAGGGGGAGAGGATTAAAAAGAGATCCTAATACAATAATGAGTAATACATCATTTACCCTGAGTGAAAATGATGTAAATTGGATTTATAATTTTATTTTCCATCAACAAAAGGGAGGTGGAAGGTATACCAAAGAAGAATTTTTAGCTCTCTTGGTAGAACACTTGGAAATGAAATTTAAGATCAATAGAAAATAATAATACTATGTTAGTCAATTGCCCTGAATGTAATAAAAGGATTTCTGATAATGCGGAAGCTTGCCCTAATTGTGGCCATCCGATCAATCCCATCAAACCTAAAGGAGAAGGCTGTTTTTTACAGACTTTAAATATAGGTTGTGCTACAGTATTAATTGGCTTTGTTATAGTATTTTTATTAGCAATGGCGGTAAGTCTTTTTAGATTTTCACCTAATAAATCTGAGAAGACAGAAATAAAAAAGAGCCCTAATAAATAGAGCCCTCAAACATCGATAAAGATGTTTTTTCCTACCACAAATATAAGAAATTATTACTACAATTCAAAAAATATTAGTAAATGAAAACAGTAGAAAGTACAGGTTTTTTTTGTGTAGTTTATGATACTTTAAGCAAAAAAACAGTATGGTATAATAAAACATGGAACCCTTCAAAACTAGCAAGTTGGCTGAGTAGTAAAAATAAAGAATGGTTATGGATAAAAGTTTATATTAAAAAAGATGATTATTTTTCCAATCCTGACAGCTTTTATGCAATATTTGACAATGATAATCCAGTAACAAATTTTACTTATAAACCATTCTCAAAAAATTAATATGGAGCCAAATAGAAATTATTTATTTCAGTCGAATTTATTTACTAAAAGTATTTTACAAGATGTACTAGAGATACAAAAAGATATAATTTATTTTCTCCAAACTCAAATAAATTTTACTGACCCTAATGCAACTGGAAAAGTAATTTTTAACTATGATAAATTTTTGGAGTATAAAAAAATAAAAGTCCAGAAAAATACTTATTCACCCGATCAAATTCTATCTTTTTGTTTTGGTTTGTTAGAACCCAAAGGAGCATTTTATAATAAAAAAACTTCTAGCCTAGTCGTTTATAATCTATTTAGTAATGTAGAGGTAAACGATTTTAACCCCAAAGAATTTATTATCACTTTTGCTGATTTTGGGAAAATTTTTTTCTATGAGAAATTTGCATTAGAGTATGCAAAAACCTCGAAAATTGAATATACTCAAATTGAAAGTAATATTATTGATTTAAAAGGAGAAAGCAGGAAAAAGTTTTTTGAGCTTCTTTCTCAATACAAATCAACAGGCTTTTACAAGGTCTCTTTAGAAGAATTTAAAACACTTTTAGGATTTATAGTTTACATCCGAGACGATGAAGATGAAACTCAGGAAAGCCAGCAACTTCAGCTTAAATTATTATTTCAGCCGGATGAAAAGCAAACAGATTTTAAAAAGAAGGAATATTTACAGTCTTGGTCTGAATTTAAAAGAGTTTTTTTAGATCCAGCGATTGAATCCTTTAACAGTAACACCAAATTAGATATTTCAAATATAAAGTGGACTACGGTAAAAAGCGGTAGAAAAATTACAGGACTGCATTTCACATTTCAAAAAAGATTAGACAAAGATTCGCTAGAACCGGAAATGATGAACGCTATAAAACATTTTACAGAATATGGGTTAAAAGAAAATCAAATTATGTTCTTATTACAAAGGATGGGCTACAAGGAAATGTATAACAGGTTCATGAATGCAGTAACATTTAACAAGAGTTATGATAATAAAGAATCAAAATTCTATCATAAAAAAGTATGGTTTGAAACCGAAAGTGGGGAAGAAATTAAAAAGCTTGGAGGGTACTTATATGATAAAGTATTTCCCGAACTAAAGAAATAATTATGTTAAGTTACGGATAGACCTACATAGTTAACGGATAGACCTACATAGTTGACGGATAGACCTACATAGTTAACGGATAGACCTACATAGTTAACGGATAGACCTACATAGTTGACGGATAGACCTACATAGTTAACGGATAGACCTACATTGTTGACGGATAGAACTACATAGTTATGACGGATAGACCTACATAGTTATGACGGATAGACCTACAGTTTTAAGATGGATTTTGACGGATAGACCTACATAGTTATGACGGATAGACCTACAGCATTATCTCTGTAAACCCCTTTCCATAGGCTTTTTACAGAAGCTAAAAAGCTATGTAATAAAAAACTATTGTATTTTAAAAAGCAATTGTTTTATAGTCGGCTAAAGCCTTAAAAAGGAGTTCACCTTCGGCTCACATGCTTTTTTTTGTCCTAACGGACAAATATTTTTTATAGTCGGAAAAAACATCATCAATTTTTAATAGATGCTGTCTATAAAAAGAAAAAAAAGTTGCGCAAAAAAAAAGAAATAAAAAATGAAAGAAAAGACAATTGCTTCAATCCCTAACGCTAGATTGAGCATATTTTTAGTTCGTTAAGTTTTTCCGGATCCGGCCCGGTTGCCCTCAGCTGCACTGCTTTTATCGAACTAAATTCCAGCCTCCGGATTTCTGAATTCCCCTCGATGGCCAACCCGATCAGATCCCCTCCGGCAGTATGGAATTATTTTTTATGTGTGGGTTGCAACGAGAAAGCATTAAGTTTAAGATTTTCCGGATTCATCCCCGTTGATAAGAACTTGCTGTCTTTCACTTCGTTTTTGAGGCAGTCCGTTTTTCTTATGCGAAGGTGAAATGTTTCATTCAAAAAAATTCTTTGCTAATAGTATTTTACGGTTTCCACAAAAATTTTTGTTCCGCAAGCTCCCTTAAAAATTTTTTGCAGACCCTCCGAAAAATACTACCCCGACACCCAGCGGTGAACCGCCCCATTTTTATGCCTGAAAAATTTCATGGTATAGGGAATAGAAAAGACGATACCTCAATTTAAACGAAGCAAAAAACAGAGTTCTTTGACATCAACGGAAACAAACCCAAAAAACCAAAACTTATTATGCTTTCTCTTATGAAACCTTCACCACTTCAGAAGAAGACAAAGTTTCCTCATATACCAAAGCATAAAGCTTATTTTAAAACAATAACTTTATATTATTATATAAACTAAATAAATAATTTAATATTATGAAAACAGCTATCGAAATAAAACAATTTTCTACCAAAAATCATTACTCATATCCCAGTGGTTTAGGTGGATCATTTAGGGGTCGGCTCACGAAACGGATTATAAAGTACGTTAAGGATAAAATCTATTGATCTGGTGTATTTTAATAGATAAAATATTATTTACCTTTACAATGTCCGTTTATTAAAGTATCCAAATTTAAATTGAATTCTTTTGCAGTAGAAAAAAATATACTACCTTTTTCTGGCCATACCTGCATTATTGGAGAAATAGTATCCGCCTCCATAAGATTGCAATCAATTTTTTCTGAAAGCAATACAAGTTCGTGCTTCTCATCAATAAAATCCACCAACATCGGGCGAAATAATTCTGGCAGTTTTTCTGGATTTTTTCCCAACATATTTGCAAGGTTTTAAAGCTCTAAAATACAAAAACCTGCAAGAAAAAACAAATGAATCAATATTTAGAATACTAATATCCAATGTTTTAAATGTATTTTAAGGAGTGACTATATAGTTATATTAATTTTAAAATATGACTAAGTAAGCATTTGTATAATTGAATTAATTTTTATAAATTACAATATATATATTGCATGATATATAATTTTATTCTTTGTTTTGCGAAAAATTAACAAATGAGTAAAAATAAAATATTGCTGTCAGCCCCATATTTATTATTATTTTCATCCAGGCACCAAGAAGAAAGATCCAAGGCGAAAATAGCTGATATAGTAGAATTATATCTTAATAAATTACTTAAAGCGAAAGACTCAGAAATAAAAGACCTTAAAATATCTGCTATAGAATCAGTTACAGAAGAATGGGAAATTTCTTTCTTAAGAAGATATTTACGCAATTTGCCTAACAATATGAATCGAGGAGACAAATTTTTAAAAGAAAAATTAACGAAAATCAATGATAAAGGTATTTGTGGTCATTTTGTAGATTTAAAATACAATGTTGTTCTACCTGATCTGAGTTTAATTCCAATAAATAATCACTCTATTTTTGTAAATAATGATTTTGAGGTTTATGAAGAAGAAACTTATGTTAATTTTTTGGAACAAAAATATCTAACTATTGATTAATATTTTTTATCTCTTTATATTAAAGACCTGTAATTAATTAAGTGATTTTTATAGCAATTTAATTAGAAGGGTAGACTCTACTATTATGTTGGAAATTTTCACCTTTTTGGAGGTAAATAAAGAAGCATTCACATGAAACAAAAAAAGATCACAAATGTTTAATTTACTTATAACCTGAGTTCGATTGTAAATTTAGAATAAAAAACTTGCAATAAAAGGCAAAAATTAGTATCTTTAAGTTGATGATAGATAATGATTTAACTAAAATTTGCCTTATGATTTGTTTTGATAAAATTACGGATATTTTTTGTATTGTTGATGAGTTTTGTGAAGATTTTGAAAAATTTTCAGAACCTTTCCTCCTTGGAAACAAACCAAAAAAGAAACCCAGAATGAGCACTTCTGAAGTCATCACAATTACGCTGCTTTTTCATCTGAGTGGTTTTAGGACTTTTAAACATTTTTATATTTATTATGTGCAAAAACATATGACACAAGATTTCCCCCAAACTGTTTCCTATAATCGCTTTGTAGAATTAATGCAGTCTGCATTGATGCCTATGACGCTATTTGCAAAAACCTGTTGTTTAGGAACTTGCACAGGAATATCTTTTGTAGACAGCACACCAATAAGAGTTTGTAAAAATAAAAGGATAAAACGGAACAAAGTGTTCAAAGATATTGCTACCACAGGAAAATCTACCATGGGTTGGTTTCATGGTTTCAAACTTCATATCATCATCAATGACAAAGGTGAACTTTTAAGTTTTTGTGTAACACAGGCAAATGTTGATGATAGAGAACCGTTGAAAAATGAATCTTTTTACAGTCTATTTTTGGGAAGTTGCTCGGAGATAAAGGTTATATCAGCGAAAAATTGACCCAATTATTATTTGTAGATGGAATTCAATTAATCACCAGTTGGAAAAAACATCTATTTTATTTTTCAACAAATCTCTAGTTGGACTAATTTACTTTAAACAGGGAAAAAATTGGAATTATTTTTTTATAAATGCTAATTTTGTAAGAGAAGACATCGGATAATGATAAAATAATTTATAGTGAGGCTTTCAAGAGGTTATGATAAGACCTATTATCCCAATAACTTATTTTCAGAAAAATAAGTTATTTAAGATAACGTAAGGATATTATCTTACTATTTAAGCATTCTTTCCAATCCGTCATTAGTGTCGTCAAGACCTTTGTAAA
>NZ_RCCA01000005.1 GCF_003663845.1 Chryseobacterium sp. 7 | reverse complement strand
GTAGAGGAAAACAATAAAGCCCAAAAACAAATTGATGCCCTTACTAAAGAAGTTTTAACAGTTGCAATTAATAATTAAATAATTATACATTTATATAATTATATATTTATATAAAACCATGGCAAAGCAAGATTTTACCGCCCTTATAGGCAAAGCAAAAGAAACACAAATCAAAACTCCGGTACAAAAAGTTGTACCGATTAAAGAGAAAAAAAATGAAGTCCTTTTTTCTCTGCATATTCCTGCAGAAAAATTGAAAGCTCTTAAAATGATATCTGCAGAACAAAATATAAGTCTCAAAAATCTTATCAATTCCGCTATTGATAAAAAATATTTTGAGAATAAATAATTAAAGCAAATGATTAGGTAAGCCTAATCATTTGCTTTTAAAATGAATAAATCATTCTTAATAGGGGTCAGCTCACGAAACGGAAAATATTTAGGGTTAATTATAAAACCTATTGACTTAGTATGTTTTAATAGATTTTTTAAATATTATCTTGATTTCTAAGCTTTCTAAATTCACCTTCTTTAAGTTTGTCTTTTTCAGGCCAAACATAATTTCCAGTCAGATGAATATGTTCCCAACCTAAAGGAGAAAGGTATTGTAAAAGATTTTCATCAATTATCTCACCCTTACTCTTCAAGCAACTTACTGCTCTTTCAAGGTAAACCGTATTCCAAAGTATAATGGCAGCCGTCAGCAGATTGAGTCCACTCGCCTGATGCTTTTGACTTTCAATACTTTTATTTCTAATTTCCCCCAGTCGATTAAAAAACACTGCTCTGGCCAGAGCATTCCTGGCTTCTCCTTTATTGAGTCCTATAGTAACTCTTCTACGCAGAGCAGGATCTACGTACCAATCCAACATGAATAAAGATCTTTCAATTTTTCCAAATTCACGAAGTGCAACTGCAAGCCCATTCTGTCTTGGATAACTTCCAATTTTCCTGATAATAAGAGAAGCTTTGACTGTTCCTTTTTTAATAGAAGTAGCCAATCTTAAGATATCGTCCCAGTTCTGACTAATCTTTTTAAAATTAATCGTTCCGCCTATATGTTCTGATAAAACAGAAAAATCATGATCCCCTGGAGGTAAATATATTTTCTTATCGGAAAGATCTTTAATCCTTGGAGCAAACCTAAAGCCAAGAAGATGCATCAAAGCGAATACATGATCAGTAAAACCGGCAGTATCCGTATAATGCTCTTCTATCTGTAGTTCGGATTCGTGATACAGTAAACCATCAATCATATAAGTTGAGTCTCTTATCAGACTGACATTTTCAGAATAAAAAGGGCTGTACTGATCTGAGAGATGGGTATAAAATTGAGTCCCTGGTTCTGATCCATACTTAGGATTGACCTGCCCCCTGTCCTTGGCATGACTTCCTGTCGCAAAACGCTGTCCGTCTGAGGACGATGTTTTACCCTCTCCCCAATACACAGAAAAGGGATGTTTATGATGATAATTTATAATACTGGCCAATGATAAAGAATAAGTTTCTTTACGGATATACCATGACTGCATCTGCGAAAGCTTAGCATATGATGTATAAGGAGAAGATTCCGCCATTTTTCTTAAGCCCAGGTTAATTCCGTCAGATAATATCGTAGTGAGTAAAAGGTTTTTATCTTCTGCTTTTATTCCGTTTTTCAGATGGGTAAAGCTTTCTGTAAATTTCGTCCAGGTGTCGACTTCTATCAGAAGATCTGTTATTTTAACATAAGGAAGTAAGCGGTATACTTTTTTTGCTAAATTCTCGGCTTCTTTTGGAACAAGCTTAGTCAAAGGTTTTACTTTAATCTTTCCATTACTCATGTAAGCGTCCACCATTTCTCCGTTTTGGGCTAAATTGCTGTTAATCTCCAATTTTTTCTGTAATAATTTAAACCTTTCATCAAGATACTTCTTAGAGTCTGAAACAACGTTGAGTTCTATATTATCAGTATTTTTCATTTCTGAAAAATCTTCTCTGGATATAAGGTACTGTTCAAAATCTTTATAACGTCTGGAACCATCCACCCAGATATCTCCGGATCTTAAATAATTTTTTAATTCTGAAAGAATACATAATTCATAGTATTTTCGACTGATACCAGTGTCAGTGAAAATAAGATTTTCCCATCGGGTTCGTATAAATTGAGTAGGAAGTCTTTCAGGAAGCTTCTTGATGATTCCATCATTAAGCTGTTTTATAATTTCTACAGCTTTAAGAATGCTTTGAGCAGATGGAATCGGAGCTGCTTTCAGATCGAGTTCACGCAGAAAAGAAGGGGTATATTTTCTTATTTGTGAGTAATGATCACCTATCAAATACAGATGATCAAAGTTTTCTTTCTTTGTAATACCCTTAGTTTCTAAAATGCTTTGGGAGAGCTCCTCCCATGAAATAACCGATTCAACAGCATCGAAAGGATCTTCCCCGGTTTCCCTGGCATCCAGTAATGCAGTACCCAGTTTCAGATACATATTAAGCTGAGTATTAATATTCTTTCCTGAATTTTGTAGCTCTTTATTTTGTTTATTTTGAGCATCTTTAAACAAAGAATTCATAATTGTGTCATGAATTTCAATGATTTCATCGGTAATAGTCTCTCTTATTTCTAATAAAACAGCTATTAAGGTCGCATACTTTCTATTTTTTCAAAATCGCTTAAATGCTGAGAAGTCATTTGCTTACCCTCTCTGGCCATCTTAGATAAATAATTGAGATGGACATGTTTTCCAATATCCAAAGGAAGAGCAATTTTTTTAATGACTTTAAGTTTTGATAGATGGATGAGTATATGTTTAGGATTGGCTGCAGCCGGGGACTGCATTAACCAGTTAAATGTGCTTACTGAGTATTGCTGTCCTGTTATTAATAACCTTTCTAAAGCATGCTTTTGATCTTTTGTCAATGATAAAGAGAGTAAGGAGTAAATTTCTTTTTCAGCCCTAGTAACAGATTCTGCACAAATTCTCTCTATTACACTCATTGAGGGCAAAAGAATACTTTGCTCTCTTAGAAATTTCATTAATTCTTTTGCCAGAATGAATCCTTTATCAGTTTGGAGAGCAGAATCTCGTAATTTGTCAACACAGTTTTTATGGTGAGATATCGTGAAATTTTGATAGTTATACCTTTTTCTCACAATATTTATGTGATCATATCTTGATTCATTCTGACCTGAATGATAATTTTCCCAGTTGCTGTTATCAATTTGTAACTGATCAGCTACATAATTTAGGATTTTCTGATCTGGTCTTTCATTTATGGCTAAGGAAATACCAGGATATCTCATATAACACAGTTGTATTGATAGTCTAAGTTGATTTATTTTTCCTCTAGTAGAATTTCTTATAAAAATAATATCATCTTCACTTAAGGTATACCACCATATTATTTCTTGATCAGTATTTGGCAAAGATATAAGTTCTCTTTTTTCCGTTTCAGATAGTATTCGTTTCCTCGGCATATTCTAATTTTATAATTGCAAAAATCCTAAGTTTTGCAAAAGCTTTTAAATTCAAAGAATTCACTTCTGTGAGCGAACTTCATTTTTCGCAGAACTTACTTGCATATATAGTATATTTTGCAATAACTTTTGCGAAAATTAATTAATAAAAAATGAAAATAGGATATGCAAGGGTTTCTACCCAGGATCAAAATTTAAATATCCAGTTACAAGAATTGGAGAAAGCAGGCTGTAAAAAAATATTTCAGGAGAAAATAACCGGAGTCCATTCTAAAAGAATAGAACTGGAAAAGATGATGGAACAACTTCGTGAAGGGGATCAGGTTATTATTTGGAAACTTGACAGATTAGCCAGGTCTACTAAAGAACTTTTGAATATCTGCGATAAAATTAATCATGCAGGAGCTTCTTTCCAATCCCTGTCGGAGTCTTGGGCTGATTCTTCCAGTCCCGGAGGAAAAATGATTTTGACAATATTTGCAGGAATAGCAGAGTTTGAAAGAGAACTGATTATTGAAAGAACTTCTGCCGGAAGAAAACTGGCTATGAAAAACGGGATAGAATTCGGAAGGCCTAAAAAATTTAATTCAGAACAAAAAGAAGCAGTCAAAACTCTTATAAATAATGGGAACTCTGTTAAACTAGTGGCTGACACATTCAAAGTTCATCCGGCTACAATTTATCGAATTTTGCAAAGTACATCTTAAAAAGTTTTATAGATTTAGTGTATTGATCTATGTATTATTGATAGACGCCATCCTTAACCCTAAATATGTTCCGTTTCGTGAGCCGACCCCTTATAAACCTGTTCTGTACATTTCGCTGTTTGTGATGCTTTCGGGGTGGGGATTGGCTCTATTTGGCGGTTATTCCGGAATAAAATATTATAAAGAAAGTGTACGCACCAAACAAGAGATCAGGGGCGAGGTTCTTCAGGAAATTAACCAGGGCGGAAATGTAATTGTAGAAAAAACTAAATGGGATAGTTATGTAGAGCAGTCGCAGGTTCTCAGGGCGTGGCAGAAGTCGAACCCTAAAGACAGCAAATCATTAGAGGTCTATTACAAAGGCTATCAGGATTTCAAAAAAGGGAAGAAATAAATTGTTTTTTCCGACTATTAAAGAATGGATCACAAATAAATTTAGGTTAACTTTTGATATTTTTGTTTAAAACTTCAAGTGAAATATGAAAAATTCAGAAAGTTTAAGAAAAGAAATGGAAGATCTTGTTCCATTGGAAATAAAAGTAAGAAAAGAATTATTATACGGACGGTGGTATTACATTTTCCAGCATATAGAACTTGGAGACATAGGGCGAATATCAGTCCGGAATGTGTATTTAAAAGAAAAGAGTCTTTTTGTAGCTGAAATTAACGCAGGGGTTGATGATCCTTATAGGGAGGAGAAAGAAAAAATACGGTAGTGTTTCACTAACTGTGTAAGTTAAAAAGTTATTCTGAAAAATTTTTGAGCCCTTAAAAGCTCAAAAATAATTTTCGGAAATAACTTTTTAACCTGAGTTCGATTGTAAATTTAGAATAAAAAACTTGCAATAAAAGGCAAAAATTAGTATCTTTAAGTTGATGATAGATAATGATTTAACTAAAATTTGCCTTATGATTTGTTTTGATAAAATTACGGATATTTTTTGTATTGTTGATGAGTTTTGTGAAGATTTTGAAAAATTTTCAGAACCTTTCCTCCTTGGAAACAAACCAAAAAAGAAACCCAGAATGAGCACTTCTGAAGTCATCACAATTACGCTGCTTTTTCATCTGAGTGGTTTTAGGACTTTTAAACATTTTTATATTTATTATGTGCAAAAACATATGACACAAGATTTCCCCCAAACTGTTTCCTATAATCGCTTTGTAGAATTAATGCAGTCTGCATTGATGCCTATGACGCTATTTGCAAAAACCTGTTGTTTAGGAACTTGCACAGGAATATCTTTTGTAGACAGCACACCAATAAGAGTTTGTAAAAATAAAAGGATAAAACGGAACAAAGTGTTCAAAGATATTGCTACCACAGGAAAATCTACCATGGGTTGGTTTCATGGTTTCAAACTTCATATCATCATCAATGACAAAGGTGAACTTTTAAGTTTTTGTGTAACACAGGCAAATGTTGATGATAGAGAACCGTTGAAAAATGAATCTTTTTTACAGTCTATTTTTGGGAAGTTGCTCGGAGATAAAGGTTATATCAGCGAAAAATTGACCCAATTATTATTTGTAGATGGAATTCAATTAATCACCAGTATTCGCAATAATATGAAGAACAGTTTGATGGAGATGAACGATAAAATTTTACTTAGAAAGCGCTCTATCATTGAGACAGTGAATGATGAGTTGAAAAATATTTGCCAAGTAGAGCACTCCAGACATCGCTCGGTTGTAAACTTTATGACCAATCTTGTAACAGGAATAATTGCCTATAATTTTTTACCCAAAAAGCCATCTCTAAAATATGAAACATTAAAAACCAATCAATTAGCTATGTTTTTTTAATCGAACTCAGGTTTTTATTATTTTTAACCTTACATAGTTATGATTGACAAAGAAGAATTATTAAACAGCAAGGATTTTTATAAATCCTTTTTTAGTACATGACAAAAAAAATACAACCCGCTAAAAATCAGTAATTTAAGTGGTGGAAAATTTGCATAAATGACTAATATTCAGTAAATTAGTAGATGTTTACAACGCGTTCTATTAACCACACGAACACCAGTCAAGACAATAAAATTACAGAATTAAGTTCAATTTTAGAACAAAATTTTGAAACAAAAATCAACAAAGCCAGATTAAAATTCATCTCCATGATGATTTTGGCTTTGTGCAAAATAAAAACCGTCAATTATACAGCTTTGGCAAATGTTTTTGACAGTGTAACAGAAGCGGAAAGTTCCCTTAGAAGAATCCAACGTTTTATGGCAGATTTTGACTTGCCTATGAAGCTCATTTCTAGTTTTATATTCGGTATTTTGCCCGAGAAAAAGAACCTTGTTTTGGTTCTGGATAGGACGAATTGGAAATTTGGGCAGTCGAATATCAATATTTTGATGCTTGGGATTTGTTATAAAAATATGGCAATTCCAATCATGTTTAAAATGTTAGACAAAAGAGGCAATTCGGATACCGCAGAAAGGGTTGAATTATTGAAGCAATTTATCAGATGGTTCGGAACGGATTGTATAGATTGTTTGTTGGCAGACAGGGAGTTTATTGGGCATCATTGGTTAGGTTTTTTTAACAAAAATAGGATCAGATATTATATTCGTTTGCGAAATAATTTTAAGGTTTTTTGCTTTGATAAGAATGAAGAAAAACCTGTTTTTTGGTTGTTTAATAATTTAAAAAATAGCCAGTTCAGACATTATCCGAAGATTGTGAAAATTAATGGCGTTTTATGCTATGTGTCTGGTTTAAAAAGTCATAATCGAGAAGGGAAATTAGACTATCTTATTCTAGTGTCCTTTAATAAACCTGAGAAATCTTTGGAATATTATAAGAAAAGATGGCAGATAGAGACACTTTTTAAGGCTTTTAAAAGTAGTGGATTTAATCTTGAGGCAACTCACGTCACAGACCAAAAAAGATTAGAAAAGTTGTTCATGATTGTAATGATAGCATTGGTTTGGTGTTACAAAATCGGAGATTATGTGGATGAAAACATCAAGCCGATAAAAATAAAAAAACATCAAAGGAAAGCATTCAGTGTTTTCAAATATGGCTTAAATTATTTGAATAATATTTTGCTAAATCTATCTAATAAATTAAGTGTTAATGTGTTACAATTTTTGTCATGTACTTAGCCATTTTTTACTACTTTTGAACTCAGGCAATGAGGGCAGTAGAGTTTTTTTTGATAACTATCATCAATTCAATTTTAACACAATTTACTGCTCTTTTTTATTTGTCAAAATTTTATCATACATTTGGAAACACAACCCATAGGTATATCTTCTAAAATTCATGAATACATGAATACATACATACATACATACATACATGCGTTAAAATTTCTTCTTAAAAACAAGAGGAGTTATTCATTATATTTCATTTTTCTCTTTAGCTTTTTTCATTCACAGATTAGTGATACAAGCAATTCTATATTTATAGGTCAGGAGTCTACGATTTATGTTACTTCAGATACTGATAATTTCGTGTATGCTTATTCAGGAAATGAAACGTCTACTCATTTAAATACCCATACTTCTTATAAGGCTCGAAAAAAAGAAAATCAATTACCTGTTTCAAGAGAAACAAGCAAAAATTTAACAACTTCTTCTGAAAGAATAGATGATAGGTGTTGGGATATACCTCCATTAGAACCTACCAGTTTTTTACTGTCTCATACTGGGTCCGGATATTCGATAATCCCATTTAGTTCATATAACTTCAAAATGCTTTTTACGGATACTTCACAAAAAGTATTGAGTAGTAGTTTAATTCTCTCAGAGTATATAAAACACAAATTATCATATAATATCTCTTATTATTTTGAAATTTTTATTCCTTTTTCATCTAGGCCTCCCCCTGTATTGTTGGGTCTAATAGCGTAGCTAATTGCTACAATCTTATTTCTTAAAGAGGTACCAACTATATTAAATATAATATTTAGGTTGTGCTCAAAAAAAATAATTCAAATAAATTATGATTAAAAATTTAAATATAAAGAAACAGCTATTGACACTATTTGCAATAACAACAGTCTCAATAGCCTATGGGCAAGTGGGTATAAACAACACTTCTCCTAAAGCCACGTTAGATGTGGTTGCTAAAAAAACAGATGGAAGTACTGCTGAAGGAGTCATAGCTCCTCGTCTTACGGGAGATCAGATTCAAGCAGCTAATTTGCAGTATGGGTCTAATCAAGCGGGTACTATTGTTTATGCTACATCTGCTGTTACAACTCCAGATGCTGTAACCGGAAATATTACCGCTTCCGGCTACTACTATTTTGATGGAAGTGTTTGGAAGAGCATGGGGGGGAGTGGCTCCTCATCTTCGTACACAGGCTCAACATCCATTTCTTTAAATGGTAATTCCTTTGAAAGAGCAGCACTTACAGGAGATGTGACATCTGCTGCTAATACTAATTCAACAACAATTTCAAATAATGCAGTGACTACAGCTAAAATTGATAATAACGCTGTTACGATAGCAAAGCTCCCTCCAGGAGCTTCTCCTACAACGTTTCTTAGAGGAGACGGAACTTGGCAGTTACCCTCCTCTACATCTAATAATTTATATACATCTGATGGCACGCTAACAAGCAACCGTACTGTAACACAGGGATCCAATAGTCTTGCATTTAATAGTAATATAGCTAATGGTTTTTCGGTAAATGGAAGTACATTTTCCGTAGATGGATTTAGTAATAGGGTTGGTATTGGAACTTCTTTTCCAACAAGGCCATTAGAAGTAAATGCAAAATCTAATCCCTTAAGAGTTACATCTCTTCCTAGAATCAATACGAGTAACGGTGACCTACTCACGATAGATAATTTGGGTGATGTTAGAGTGACATCTATAAGTAATTTATTGGCAGGGGCTACTCCATTGACCTTTGTCAATACTACTTCTTATAATAGTACTGGAAATGAGACTGTAATTTGGGTTGCATCTGGAACTCTTACCACTGTACAAATACCAACTCCAAGTGCTAATTTGATTGGAAAAAGCATTACTATAATTGCCTCTGGGTTTGGTGGGGTCAATATTACAGGTGGTGGGGGTGTAACAGTATCTAATGGCTCGCAGTTAAACAATATTCCTGAAGGAAAAAGAATAACTATATTTGCAATATCAGCAGGAGTATTTGGTAATACCACTCCTACGTGGGTATGTATTGCTAAAGATTTTTAGAATGAGTTGACATTTTTAAGAGCCTGTTTAAATTTCTTATTTTGATTTTTTGTATAGAGATAAACTCAGTCTTAAAAAGTGTAATTTTAATAGATTTTTATTGAAAATTTATCCATTTCACTCAAAAATATATCAAACATACATAAAATTAAATCACTGAAAATCATTCATATAAAAATATTTGAATAAAATTTAAACAGGCTCTAAAATTCTTCTATTATCGAGGTTGAGCTTTCATCTTCTAGGCATAATTGAAGTTTGAATTTCATAGCAAAATAATTTATGGCGTTAAATAATCATTGACTTTCCTTACAGTATTAATGGAAACATCACATATTTTGGAAGTTTTGCAAATACTTATTCCCAAACGAAGATTCCGGGTAATCAAAGGGTATTTTTTTAAGAAAGCTGCTTTCTCTTCCTTGGTTCCATTGGGGCGTCTCAGCTTTTTCCCTTTTCTGCGAGCTTCTTCGATTCCTGATAGTATGCGCTCTCGTAAGGTTTCTCGTTCCAAACGGGCAAACTCTGCCAGTAGTGTAAACATAAACTGAGCAATAGGATGCCTTAAAACCCTTTAATAGTCGGAAAAAACATCATTTTATTTCTTCCCTTTCTTAAAATCCTGATACCCTTTATAATAGATCTCTAATGATTCGCTGTCTTTCGGGTTCGACTTCTGCCACGCCCTTAGAACCTGCGACTGCTCTACATAACTATCCCATTTAGCTTTTTCTACGATAACATTTCCGTCCTTGCCTATCTCCTGAAGGACTTCGCTCCTGATCTCCTGTTTTGTGCGCACACTTTCTTTATAATATTTTATTCCGGAATACGCCCCTAAAATCGACAATCCCCAACCTGATAGCATGACAAACAGGGAAATATACAGCACAGGTTTATAATGCTTAAAATAGTCTTTGTACGATTCCAGTTTCTTTACATCTTCCGGAGAAATTCCAACCCTGATATCCATAACGCTCTCCCTGAGTTCCTTCAGGCTGTGATCGATCAGCTCTCCGGCTTCCTTTAGCTTTTTATCTATGCCGGAAACTCCGGAGTTTAAGTTGTTCGATTCCCTGTGCAGGGCTTCCGTTGTCGTTTTGAGCTGTTCCAACAGCTCCACTGGGTTAAGCCGCGAAGAACCTGCATTTTTATTGGTGTTCTGATCTTCCATAATGGTAATATTTTTTTACTGTTTATATTCTTTTTAGTGGACATTTTGCCCCATTTTTGGTTTAATATTACATCGACATTCCTCTGTCTTTTCCGATGCTTTTTGCAAGGTCTAAGGCGATTTCCTTAATCTTTAGTTTGGGGTCGATATCGCTCAGTTTAAAACCCTGTTTCGTTACTTTTTCCAAAACGGACGGATTCATATTGATGTCGGCTTTCGGGATGATCCTTGCACCGTTTAAGCCTTTCGAGTTCTCGCTGATCTGCATAATATATCCCCGATTATCCATGCGGTCTACTAAATCTCTCAGGCTTTTACTCTGTCCTTTTTCCTGAAGAAGCACATTTTTAATTTCCGCTTTCTTCTCTCCGGTGATCTCCTGTGCGGTCTTCCAGTTCCGCTCTTTCGATAATACTTCAGCGTGTCCGGATGCTCTTTCCCCGATATTGTGGCTCGTTACCTGATTTTTACCGTAATAATCAATGCGGTTTGCGATAATATGCAGGTGTTTATCGTCCGTAGACTGGTGCAGGTGGACTAAATATTGATTATCCTTTCCTATGCCCTCACGCTTTAAATAATCCTCTGCCAGTTTTGCCCAGTCGTTAAGGCTTAAATTTTGGCTGTATTCTTTCGGGGGCGATATCACAGCCGTAACATATTTATTCTCCGTTCTTTTATTCAGATCGGCAACCTGTTTGAATTCTTCAAACAGCTCTTTCGGCTTCTCTCCGGAAACTCCGTTCCGGCACACTTCCACGCTCTGCTCCTTATCGCTCTGTTGGTACTGGATAGATCGGGAACTTACATTTCTTGTCGATGCAGATATTACCATTTCACCTGCGTTTTTATGCCTTTGATCGCTTCCTCGATCTCCCTGAGCAGTCCGGATCTTTCCTCTGGAGTGAAAATTTCTTTCTTCATATAATTGCCGATTCTCCGGAAATTCGTTGCATACTCGGTAAGCATGATGTTTTTTTCATAGTCCGGAAGTTCTTTTTCTAAAAGAATAATCCGGCTGTAATCCGTGAGCTTCAGTTTTTTTTTATCCGCTCTTTCTTTTAGAATTTTTATTTCTGAAGGAGTGAAACGAAGTCCCAAACGCTCCGATTTTGGAGTGCTTAGTTTCGGGCGACCTCCGAGCTTTCCCCTTTCTCGATATTGGTTTTGTCTATCAACGTTCTCAAATTCTTTTTTAAAAATTGAATCCCAATCCTCTGTATTTTGATCTTCCATAATTGGACTATTTTTTTTATTTTTACTGCTCAAAAATATTCTTCTGATTGAGAAAATTTTTAATCAACTTAGCTCTCCAAAATGGAGAGCTTTTATTTTTTCTCCTTTGTTTTTTCCGACTATTAAAAAGTCTCATTTTAACTACCTTTCAGTAAAAGCGTACATCAGTCCTTAACGGTCGCACTTTCCCTTTTCGACGATAGGAGAAAAGCAAGTTGTCCTTTTGTGGCGAAAATCTACACTTCGTTGTAGGTTTTTGACGTCAAAAGGTAATACTTGCCCTTACTATATACATAATTTCTAGCACTAATTTAGCAATTTCCTTTTTATCCCGCAGACTACATCCTCCTTTTTTATTCTGATAACTTCCACCTGCGTAAATAACACCCAGCTCTACCCATTATTAAAAAGTCCAAAATGATAATACTTCAGTTCGCCCACAAACAAAATCGAAAATCCGGAATAGTCAAAAACACTCCAAACATTCTGCAAAAAATAAAGGACTAAAAATGAAAAGCTGAAGGAAAATTGAGATCACACCTCCGGATAGCTCACCAAATCACCACGCTAATAATAGTTTTTATCTATCAAATATACCATGCGATACATAACACCTGCCCGCAACCCGATTTCCCCGAATCTCGTTTTCTCGTTCTTTTTGTTTTTCTTCCACCTTGTTCATGGCAGAATATCCGGAAAATTTTCGCTCTAATAGATCAAATAAAATTCCGATTGAACAAACGTATTTTTTAAAATATTTATTACTTTCTTATTTTATTAGTTTAAGGCATTGTAAAAACCTGATTATCTTTATTTTACAAAATTAAAAACGACCTTTTATAAGTTTAAAACGACTTTTTATAAGCTAAAAACGACTTTTTATAAGTTTTATAACGACCTTTTATAAGCTAAAAACGACCTTTTATAAGTTAACTGCGCTATTACTAATTGACGGATGTTTTTAAATGTCGTTTTTATTATTATCTTTGTCTTACCAAAATTACTGACATGGAATTGATTGACGTAAACAAAGATGATAAACTTGTTTTTCAACATAATGTAATTACTTCCGGAAGATATGATTACTCTGCTTGTATGCTTGATATTCTTTTTATGGTGCTTTCCTGCCTTGAAAAAGATAAATTAGAGTACACCATTCACACTCATGATATTGAAGTTATTACAGGGCGTAAATGGAATTATAAACAACTAAGAGATGCTACCGAAGATATTGGGAGTAGAATGTTTGAAATTGAAACACCCGAAAAGTATCGTCAGCTTTGGCTATTTGAATATGTTGATTATATTAAAGGTTCTGGCTCTTTTGTTATTAAAATAAACGAAACAGCAAAACCTTACTTTTTTGATCTAAAAAATAATTTTACTGCAATGCAGTTAAAATCTGTTTTAAATTGTTCTTCAAAATATGCTAAAAGACTGTATGCTATTGCTTGTCAGTGGCGGAGTATAGGAACAAAAAGATTTGAGATTCCGGAACTAAAAAAAATGCTCGGATTGATTGATAAAAAAGGAAATGAACAATTTGAAAGAATAAGCGATTTCAAAATTAAAGTTTTGGATATTGCCCGAAAACAAATTTCAGAAAATACAGATATTGAGCTTGATTATGAATTAAAGAAAAAAGGAAGAGAGTTCTATTGGATCACTCTAAATATTAATTCTCAAAAATTCAAACAACTCGAAATTGATTTTGAAAAACCTTTAAATATCCAAAAATTTGTGTCAAAATTAACAACATACGGGCTTAGTCAGGAACAGGCGGAGCTGATTGCCGGAAAAGAAAAAGAAAAGGATTTTGACATCTTAATTACAGAGCTGAACGAAAAGATCAGACAGAGAAAACTTAAAATCGAAAATTCGGTCGGCTACTTGGTTGGAGTATATCAGAAAAAAGGATTTTTACCCATAAAAAAATAATTTCATCCTCCTATTATTATATATTTATTTATATATTTGTGTAATTATATATTTATATAAATGGCAAAAATTATATTAACTACCCACCAGAAAGGAGGTGTTGGAAAATCAACATTATCATTTAACCTTGCTGTAAACCTAAAAGAAAATGCAAAAGTTTGTATTATCGATTTTGATGCTCAAGGTTCTTTATATCAAATCAGGGACTTATCCGAAGTTCCTATTTTTTCCGCAGACAAATTAAAAGAAATTCATAATTCTGATTTTGATTTTGTATTTATTGATACTCCCCCGTATTTGTCTAATAAACTTCCTGAACTATGTAATCTTTCAGACGTTATCATCATTCCAACAAAAGCAGGTGTTTTAGATCTTTTGGCAATTAAAAGTACTATTGATATGATTGAACAATCAGGAAACGAGCACAAAGCAGTTATTGTATTTAATATGGTTAAACCGAATACAACTCTAACCGATGAAATTAAAAATCAATTAGGAGAATATAATGTACGGGTTTCTAAAAATATGATTTCTGATTTAGTTGCCTTTTCCCGATCTGTTTTGGTCAATGGA
>NZ_RCCA01000004.1 GCF_003663845.1 Chryseobacterium sp. 7 | reverse complement strand
TTGGATCAGATTACACTGCAGCAGCTTCGCCCGAAGGCTAGGCCTTGACTATTCCGTCAGTCTCCAGCAGCTACATCCAACCGTCCCTTTATTCGTGAGCAAGTATGGGAATATTAACCCATTGTCCATCCACTACCCCTTTCGGGTTCGCGTTAGGTCCCGACTAACCCTCAGCTGATTAGCATGGCTGAGGAAGCCTTGGTCTTTCGGTGAGCAGGTTTCTCGCCTGCTTTATCGTTACTTATGCCTACATTTTCTTTTCTATCCGCTCCACAATACCTCACAGTACTGCTTCGGCGCAAATAGAATGCTCTCCTACCAGATATATCTAAAATATAAATCCATAGCTTCGGTAATATGTTTATGCCCGATTATTATCCATGCCGGACCGCTCGACTAGTGAGCTGTTACGCACTCTTTAAATGAATGGCTGCTTCCAAGCCAACATCCTAGCTGTCAATGCAGTCCAACCGCGTTGCTTCAACTTTTTTGGGACCTTAGCTGTTGGTCTGGGTTCTTTCCCTCTCGGACATGGACCTTAGCACCCATGCCCTCACTGCCGACGAACATTTATTAGCATTCGGAGTTTGTCAGGAATTGGTAGGTGGTGAAACCCCCGCATCCAATCAGTAGCTCTACCTCTAATAAACTTAACATCGACGCTGCACCTAAATGCATTTCGGAGTACGAGCTATCTCCCAGTTTGATTGGCCTTTCACCCCTACCCACAGGTCATCCGAAGACTTTTCAACGTCAACCGGTTCGGTCCTCCACTCTGTGTTACCAGAGCTTCAACCTGCCCATGGGTAGATCACAAGGTTTCGCGTCTAATCCTACTAACTATGCGCCCTATTCAGACTCGCTTTCGCTCCGGCTCCGGTACTTAATACCTTAACCTCGCTAGTAAAATTAACTCGTAGGCTCATTATGCAAAAGGCACGCCGTCACAGCTTAATGCTGCTCCGACCGCTTGTAGGCGTACGGTTTCAGGTTCTATTTCACCCTTCTATTCGAAGTGCTTTTCACCTTTCCTTCACAGTACTTGTTCACTATCGGTCTTTCAGGAGTATTTAGCCTTGGAGGATGGTCCCCCCATATTCAGACAGGATTTCACGTGTCCCGCCCTACTCATTTATCACTCAAATATGCCTTTCATATACGGGGCTATCACCCTCTATGGCTGTTCTTTCCAGAACATTCTATTAAACATATATTAGCTTTTGGGCTAATCCGCTTTCGCTCGCCACTACTTACGGAATCTCTTCGATTTCTTTTCCTCCGGGTACTTAGATGTTTCAGTTCTCCGGGTTTGCTCCTCCTAAGAGGTAATACATCTTCAATGTATTGGGTTGCCCCATTCGGACATCTGCGGATCAATTCGTGTGTGCCAATCCCCGCAGCTTTTCGCAGCTTACCACGTCCTTCTTCGCCTCTGAAAGCCTAGGCATCCGCCATACGCCCTTAACGATTTCTTTCCTATTGGTTACTCAAGCGCTTTATGCGCTCGGTTTTCTCTTTGTGATGTCTTTACCGTTAATGTCAATGATCTTTAATTCTTCTTTCCGACTGATGAACAGATGTTGTTTTTGGCTCCATCCGTAACTTTAAATCAATCTTCCAAAACTGTGGAGAATAAGGGAGTCGAACCCTTGACCTCCTGCGTGCAAGGCAGGCGCTCTAGCCAGCTGAGCTATTCCCCGCTAGTAGACTAAGAGATTCAAGATGCTAGATTCAAGACTTTTACTTGGTAGTCTTGGCTCTTGGCTCTTTTATCTTCCCGTCTTTTTCAATTAGTAGTCTCGGGCAGGCTCGAACTGCCGACCTCTACATTATCAGTGTAGCGCTCTAACCAGCTGAGCTACGAGACTGTCTGTTTAGACTTATAGATCCTAGATGCTAGATACAAAACTTCATTCGTCTTGGTTCTTGGCTCTGGGCTCTTGTATCTCTTCCCTATACTAATTTCTAGTGGGTTTTATTTTTTATATATCTATAAGTAATGGGTAATGAGTAATTTTTTAAGATCCAATTACTTGGCTCTTTTCACTTTTACCTTTTTACTTATAAACCAACCAAACAAAAAACTAAAGCTATACTTTAAGTAAGTATATGTACTTGCGTACTGATTTTGTTTAACGTCATAAGACGCTCTAAAATGAGATGTTCCAGCCGCACCTTCCGGTACGGCTACCTTGTTACGACTTAGCCCTAGTTACCTGTTTTACCCTAGGCAGCTCCTGTTACGGTCACCGACTTCAGGTACCCCAGACTTCCATGGCTTGACGGGCGGTGTGTACAAGGCCCGGGAACGTATTCACCGCGCCATGGCTGATGCGCGATTACTAGCGATTCCAGCTTCATAGAGTCGAGTTGCAGACTCCAATCCGAACTGAGACCGGCTTTCGAGATTTGCATCACATCGCTGTGTAGCTGCCCTCTGTACCGGCCATTGTATTACGTGTGTGGCCCAAGGCGTAAGGGCCGTGATGATTTGACGTCATCCCCACCTTCCTCTCTACTTGCGTAGGCAGTCTCACTAGAGTCCCCAACTTAATGATGGCAACTAGTGACAGGGGTTGCGCTCGTTGCAGGACTTAACCTAACACCTCACGGCACGAGCTGACGACAACCATGCAGCACCTTGAAAAATGTCCGAAGAAAAGTCTATTTCTAAACCTGTCATTTCCCATTTAAGCCTTGGTAAGGTTCCTCGCGTATCATCGAATTAAACCACATAATCCACCGCTTGTGCGGGCCCCCGTCAATTCCTTTGAGTTTCATTCTTGCGAACGTACTCCCCAGGTGGCTAACTTATCACTTTCGCTTAGTCTCTGAATCCGAAAATCCAAAAACGAGTTAGCATCGTTTACGGCGTGGACTACCAGGGTATCTAATCCTGTTCGCTCCCCACGCTTTCGTCCATCAGCGTCAGTTGTTGCTTAGTAACCTGCCTTCGCAATTGGTGTTCTAAGTAATATCTATGCATTTCACCGCTACACTACTTATTCCAGCTACTTCAACAACACTCAAGACCTGCAGTATCAATGGCAGTTTCACAGTTAAGCTGTGAGATTTCACCACTGACTTACAGATCCGCCTACGGACCCTTTAAACCCAATAAATCCGGATAACGCTTGCACCCTCCGTATTACCGCGGCTGCTGGCACGGAGTTAGCCGGTGCTTATTCGTATAGTACCTTCAGCTACCCTCACGAGGGTAGGTTTATCCCTATACAAAAGAAGTTTACAACCCATAGGGCCGTCGTCCTTCACGCGGGATGGCTGGATCAGGCTCGCACCCATTGTCCAATATTCCTCACTGCTGCCTCCCGTAGGAGTCTGGTCCGTGTCTCAGTACCAGTGTGGGGGATCACCCTCTCAGGCCCCCTAAAGATCGCAGACTTGGTGAGCCGTTACCTCACCAACTATCTAATCTTGCGCGTGCCCATCTCTATCCACCGGAGTTTTCAATTTAAAATGATGCCATTCTAAATATTATGGGGTATTAATCTTCCTTTCGAAAGGCTATCCCCCTGATAAAGGCAGGTTGCACACGTGTTCCGCACCCGTACGCCGCTCTCAAGTTTCCGAAGAAACTCTACCGCTCGGCTTGCATGTGTTAGGCCTCCCGCTAGCGTTCATCCTGAGCCAGGATCAAACTCTCCATTGTATGTTTGTCTGACTCACTCAAAGTTTTTAACGCTTTAGTTTTTCCTTACTTGGTTGTTATATTGTATGTCAATGATCTTTTCTTCTTCCGCTTTGTAACGAAGCAATCTCTCTGTCAGTGTCGCTCCGTATTTGCGAGTGCAAAAGTAAAACTTTATTTCGTAATAACCAAATGTTTTGAAAGAAAATTTTAAAGTTTTTTTAGTAACCTTAATCCCTCTCATAACCTCAATCTCTTCACTCCTGCGCTCCCTCTAATTGGGACTGCAAAGATACAAACTCTTTTTTAACTGGCAACTTTTTTTGAAAAATTTTCAAGTTTTTTTTCGTCTGATTCTTTTGGAAGTAATACTGTTTTTGCTTATCTAAAAGCTCTTCTGCGCTACCGAATCTCTTTCGTTTTTCAGTGGGGCAAAGATAGAAACTTACTACACACCAAGCAACTTTATTTAACATAAATTTCACCTTCCCATAATATTTAACCCTAAGACGCTGGAACGCAGAGAGAAAAATTTTAAACATTTGTTTGGAATGCAGGGAAGGTGGGTTGGAGAGCGGGAGAGTCTGAGCGTGGGAGGGGATTTTCATGAGTAATGAGTAATGGGTAATGGGTAATGGGTAATGGGTAATGGAAGGTATACCTATATATAATATATAATAGTAGACATCTTTCTAGAAAACTTCCATTTTATAGCTTTTATATAGAAAGGATAAGTTGGGGCTAAAGCTGAATGGAGATTTCTTTTTATTAAACGGGATTTCTTATACTAAGCTCAGGAGCATAGACCAGTTCTATTGAAAGCCGAATGAATATTTTTAATAGCCCGCAGATTACACAGATTTTCACAGATCATCATACAGCTAATATATATAAAGCAGTGATAATTTTTGGTGGGAACAGAAAATCGTCTTGAATATAAAGAATAGCCGATGAAATAATATTGATAATAATAACCTGAAAACTCAATATCATCATCACTCATCATTCATCATTTATAATTCATCATTTATAATTGATCTCCCCTAGCCCTGATAGGAATGGTTACCCCGCAGCTTGCATTGGAGAGTGGGTGGGTTGGAGCATGGGACAGCGCAAGCGCGAGGAGTATGAATGGATAGCAGGATAAAGCTCCTGAAAATGTTCGAGAGTTGGAGAGAGAAAAAGTTGGAGGGTTTGAGTGAGGTGCAGTTGAGAAACCTATATAAAAATAGAAGTTTCCGATGTATTTTGGAGATGAAATAAAGCTAAAAAAAACGCTTGACCAACAGCTTATAAGTATAGTATCCCAATAGACATCCTATAGTGTCTGCTACAATGTCTAATGTTTCCATAGATCTGCCTAATCCCATTTCTTCCTGTAGAATTTCTGTAAGGAATGCATAAATAAGAATGATCTGAAAAAAGTACGGGAACTTTATTTTAGGAAATGCGGCCATAAAACAGAAACCCAAGGCTGCAAATATACTTAAGTGCAATACCTTGTCTATACCGCTGAACATGAACCAGTATTCCTGGTTTTCTTCCCCGGGCTTGAGAAGCATATAAGTAAGAAATGCCCAATAAATGGGCAATATCTTACTAAATATTTTTGAAATCTTATCCAATGATTGCTTTGTAATCATCTGCAGAAAGTAACTCAGACTGATCTGCTCCATCAGCAATTTCCAATTTGATAATCCATCCATCTCCATAAGGATCTGTATTCAATAATTCAGGCTGACTTTCTAAGTCTGCATTGAATTCGATCACCTTTCCTGCGATAGGTAAGAATAGATCTGAAACCGTCTTTACTGCTTCTACACTTCCGAAAACGTCTCCTCCATTAAGGTCATCATCTACCGTATCTACATCTACATAAACGATGTCTCCAAGTTCTCCCTGAGCGAAGTCTGTAATACCGATTGTAGCTACATTACCTTCGATCTTGATCCATTCGTGATCTTTCGTGTACTTTAATTCTGATGGTGTGTTCATTTTTTAATTTTTATTTTGTACAAATGTATTCAAAAATATAGTAGCTTCAAATATTGGATACAAAAAAAGTCCTTCAAAACTGAAGGACTTTTAAGTTTGTGTCATTTTTAGAATCCGCCTCCGGACTCTCCGAATGTAAATGTGGCAGAAATACCTGCTCTTACCGTAGACAGCGGGAATGCTGTGGAGATCTTATACTTTGAGGTCATCTGTTCGTAGAATACTCTCAGGTTAAGATTCTCGGAAACATTATAGTCTGCGGAAAGTTTGATATTCATCAGTCTCTGTCCTCCTGTTACCTGTGAATCATTGAGCAGAATATTCATAATGGAGGTCTTGCTGTCTCTTAGTGATATATCTCCTCTGATATTAAGATCACTTCCTTTACCTCTGGTTCCTCTTCCTCTAATGTTGGCTGTTCCCAATCTGAAGTTTCTGATAATATATCCAAGTCTTACTACATATTCTGTATTGGCATCTTCAGTAAGCGTCTGATTGACTAATCCCAATACCATCATTCTTGTTTTATTATACTGTATACCGAACTGCATGTTGTTTCTCATCGTAACATCTATCCCGATAAGTGGTGAGAAAGATTCTACATATCCTACCTGTGAGAATGTATATGGATTGATTTTATCCCCCTCATTTTTAAGTACGTTACCTGCATCATCTACAGTTTGATAATATCCGTTCGGGTTGCCGTGATAGTCTACATTGCTTTGAATGCCTGTTGCAGTGTAAGTTGCTGTATACCCATGTTGGATATCGAACTTCGTGAACTGTCCGCTTATTATCGGAATATTTTTTAATCCCGAGTAAACAATTCTCCAGTTTGGTAACGGGAATCCTGATTTCTTAGGATTACCCATAGGGGTTACAGATTTCCCTTCCATAGCTGCTCTAAAAGCAGGAATCAATACATACGCATTTCCAATGCTGTAATGCTGGGCAAATCCATTATTATCCAATACAGCTCCTGTACCTCCAAGCTGTTGCGAAAGTGCTCTTGCATTTTCTCTGATAGCCTGGTAAACTGCCTGCCCATCTTTAAATGAAGTACTAAGAAGCATTGTTGTATTAGAATACGTTATGGATTCATTAGCAAATGTATAGTCAGGATCCGGAACTCCATTATTGGTATAGTTAAATCCTGTATGTGAGAAATTACTGTTAAGGGTATGCAACACATTAAGATCAATTCTTAAATCATTCATCGGCATTACCTGTAAATCTGCCCTCAATTCTTTGGTTGACATTCTTATATATGGGTCTGTCATGTAGTTGGAATTACTTACCCATCCGTTTTCCATTACCGTTCTTCTGATATCTGCCTGCGATCCAAAAAGGAATCCGATTGTTGGCCCTCCCAGAGTCTGTCCATAACCATACCAGTTAGGAGCAGACAATAATCCCGGAAGTACAGTACCATTTGTTTCGTTATAACTTACATTCAATTGCTTGAAAGAAGTAAGTAAAAATGCTGCACTTTGAAGTGGAGTAAGTCTGTTTTTAAACTTATACTTCTTGTATCTGTATCTGTTTTTCTCCCATTGTTTCGTGTATACATTGTTTAGAGAATCCATCTCCTGTCTACGTTTCTGAAGCTTGGCGTTTATATTTTTGAAATAATTAAACTGTCCAAAGAACTTAGGAAGATCTGCTGAACCTGTCGCCTGGATTACATTGGTGTTCTGACCAATAGATCCTAAACTAGCTGATTGGTTAGTCTGCGGATCTACAAAGCCAAGTAACGAAGTAGATCTTGCAGCCCAGTTATAGGTAAACCCGTATCCTATTTCTGCTTCAATGAAGTCAAGATAAGGCAAATACTGGAACGGCAGTTTATAATTCAGCTGTGCTTTGTGGTTATATAATACCGGTCTTCCGGCTCTGAATACGTTTCCAAAAATAGACTTGTTGTCCATAGAGTTTACATCCAGATTATCATTAAGAGTTCTGGTTGCAGAATTAATTTCCAGCTTCAATGATTTTGTGAAATTGAATCCTAACCCATATTGCCATCCAAAGAAGAAGTTTCTGTTTCTGATGGCATCGAAGTTATTATTTATATCTCCGTTAAGAATAGCTTCTACGTTTCTGAACTCAAGTTCATTGTAATTTCTGTCGATTTCAGTTCTGAAAGATATTCTTGTAGGAATCGGGTTAATATTGAATTCCTTCACCCATCTCAGATACTTGGTAGATTTCGCAGTATCACTGATCATTTTATTGAAAGGTTTTACAACCCACGGCTTAAACGTGTAGTTATAATCAATATATCCTCTCAGGAATTGTCTGTAATTCTTTTTCGTATAAATATCTCTGAAATAGTCATCATTATAGCCAACTGTCACAGAAACGTTTTCAATATCATAAAACTTAGGCTTTTTATTTGGATTTACCCTTTCCTTATGCATATTAACAATACTTATACTTCTTTGTTGAGTATACGTTCTTGCTATTTTTTTCAACTGATCCTTATTAGGTGCCTTATTGAATTCTACGTCTGTATCAAGAGGGTTGTACTTCGGATCTTCAATAGTTTGTGAGTAAGAGTAGTTTACCGGGATTTTTACTCCTGTTTTTTCAGGAAGGAACTTATCAAGGTTAACCGCTGTGTTAATACTGAATGTTGACAAAGCAGACTGTGTTCTTTCTGCAGGTTTTGAATCTATATTTCCGAAACCAACTGAAGTATAAGAAGCATTTGCGTTTACGGTTGCCAGATCTCCCATGTTAAAGTTCAGGCTGGCATTTCCTGCATATCCTCCATCATTCTCAATCTCAGAAAGACGGATTTCGTTTACCCATAGAACCCTTGTTATTCCTGTTCCACCTCTTACGTCAGCATTTCTCACCCCAATCATAATGGTAGTAATATTTCCTAAACTAGGTCTACCTTTGATATAAATATTCTTGAAAGGCTCCTGATAAGCAGGATCCATTGTTCTGTTAGTAATAGGAACTCCTGATTTATCTCTTCTGATCTTAGCATCTACAAAGTTTTGAACATCAAAATCAACATCATTTTCCAACGGCCAGATTTCCATAGGAGCTGTTGCCGTAGTAGGTGTAAGATTTAAGGATGATTCATATTCGTAGTAGTTATCAGTAGCATCACTTCCGAAACGAATAAAAAATTTGGTCTTCTCATCCATTCCTATTACTCTGTTCAGCGGATCGTGAGCATGTACAAAAAGTTTCAGCTTCTTGTATCTTCTCATATCCAGTGTTGTATTTTTGAATACCCCTCTTGCTTCTGACTTAAGATCAGTTACTTTCATATAAAGTGAAGCCTCATTTTGTCTCTGAGCTCCTGCATTACCACTTAATACTTGTCTGTCAATTCCCGGAGGCAATACATATGGGGGCTGGTTCAGTGCATTCTCTTCAATATTTACACTTCCTACTTCAAAGTTCGGATCCGAAACTGTACCTGTTCCTTCTTCCGGAGCAGTAACTACTGTGCTGGCAATTTTACTATCATACTTTCTCCAGTCTGATCTTACAAGATCCATCGTCCCGAATCTTATTGTAGATGTCTGATCAAATCCTGCCAGCATTAATCTTGCAAATCTTACGTTATTTAAAACTGCATCTTCGTGAGTTCCTTCCTGCATATCATATTTTGATACCGGAATTCTGAACAAGTACCATTTAACATCAGATGTCTGCCCGTTCTGGAATGTTGCTTTTACAGTTTTAACATCTACAATATTATTATCTCCTCCAAGTGCAAGGCTAGCCTGATCAAGCTTAATAACATACTGGTTGTAGTTTTCTGTCTGATCAAGGTTATAATCTTTATTGATATCTTCAGCATCCGGAGTTTGTGAAGCTACATTCAGAGAGTTCGCTTCTGAGTTTCCTTCCGGGTTTCTGAAATATTTGTAACGCTCTACTATTGAAGTTGCCTGTGTTCCTGTAAATTTATCAGACATATAGAACACAAAGTCATCCACTGCAGGGTCAGCAATATTGGTAACCGGGTTTACAAATGTATTCCCAAATCTCATAGCTTCCTGATCAGAAGTAAGACCATCGTATCCGGCATCCTGTACTCTTCTCTCATCTCCTTCCGTAGAGAAAGCATATAAGATTGGAGGTTGCTTTGGCTGAACTCCCCAGTTTGAATTGGTAGTAGATGATGGTGTACCAGGAGTTGGAAGTCCGTTTTCGTACTGCATTTTTCCGTCCTTCAGAACATCTTCTGAAACGTTTCCTAAATGAAGTAAAAGTCTTGGGTCTGTTCCCAATGTTTTACCATCTGCATAAGGATCCATCATCCAGAATTCAACGTATTCAATATTGGAAGTAACAAAGTTCGGAACGCTGATAGATCTCATAATTCCTCCCCATCTGCTTTGTGGCTGTTCCGTTGATGGATTTACGTTGTATGGTCCTTTTTCTTTAGGGAAATAAGAAATATCAAAAGTATTCGTGAAGGTTTGCTCTCCTGCTACGAAATCTCTGTTGTTATAGATCTCAGAATATTGTACTCTTCTGGAAGCGTGATTGGATACAGACTGTGGTGTAATTCCTGAAGGAGCTTTTCCTCCTACTCCCCAGAATCTAGGGTCTATGTTGTACCACGTTAATAATCCTCTTCCATATCCGCTTATTATATCATCATTACCCGGAACCGTGTTAAAGGGAGGTAATGTATTTTTTTCCGGTTTTGAAGCTAAACTCCATGCTGCCGGCTCTTTTAATGAAATCTTAGAAGTAGTCTGTTCAAAATCGTCAATATAAGACTGATTGTTTGTTCCTTTGTTCAATCCAGGTATTAAGTAAGCAGCTTCCATCTTAAAGTTTAAGTTGGATGGTGCTTCCGTTTTTACCATCGGAAGTTTATTGACAAGTCTTGTAAGATAAGGAGCCTGATTGTTGTACATCAAGTTGATCCCCGCCATGGTATTGTTTACCGCTTCCTGTCCGAAATTTACTTTCTGGGTAAGTGGAGACTCTGAATAATTGATTACAGTACCTCCTAAGATAAAGTTTTCATTGAATCTTCTTTCTAAATTTAATCCTAAGAATCTTTTTCTTTGGGTATTAAATGTCAATTGATTCTCCAATGAAATGTTGATAGCCTGTCCGGATTGTTTTACGTTTTCATTGATAATCGTAACCGTCCCCAGCATATAATCTACAGTATAGTCTACCCCTTCCGTAAGCTGTACTCCGTTTGCGGCAACTTTTACAGATCCTTGAGGTACATTTACTGCTCCCAAAGAAATACCCTGTCCCTGAGTTCCTTTATAACGGCCTTCCAATGTATATCTTTGCGAAAGGTTACTGGAAAGAACAGATTGTTTCTGTTTGGTATAAAGATCCTGGAAAACATACTGAGGATCATTTGTACCTAATTTTGATTCCAGATAATTACCGAACGGCTGTACTTTGGTAAAGATTACCCTTCCCGTTTCCGGTCTAATAGTGGTTCCAGGAACAAAGTCAAAAATACCGTCTCCTTTACTTCCGTCTTTGTTATTCTGGATATCATTATTCATATTAAGACGGTCCCAGTTAAATAACTTCAGTAAGTTCTGATCTTTTACAGGAGTATCCGGAAGATAATTCACTTTACCTCCGGTTTTCGGGTCTCTGTAGTATACATTAAGAATAAACCCATCCTGAGCTACCTGTCCGGCATCTATTGAATAGATATTCTTCATCATCAGATCCCACATTGGAGACTGTGTATTTACTTTATTATTTACCCTAAGGACTTTAGTAATCAATACTGGACTTTCTTCCGAAAATTCTCCTACTTTGTATACTTTATTACTTCCGTTAACAGTATAGGAGTATGAAACAGCCAAAAGTTGCTGATCATTCAGCTTTTGATTTAATGAAATATATCCCAGCTGTGGCTGAAAGGTAAATTCATTAGCATTAAGCTTTCTGGCTTTGGTATTGTAGATAAATTGCTCTCCGTTATCATAAGGAGTAGGATCTCCAGGAAGTACCTGTCCCTGGAAAATAGTCCCATAGTTCTTTCCGGCTTCTCTGGTTCCCGCTACTGATGAAACTCCATCATACAGACCATTCAGAGAGTTATCCGGTAACGTAAAGCCTCCTGCACCTTCCCCAAGATCTCTGATCCCGATAATACTTTTTTGATAAGCAAGGTTAGTATTCCCCTGATCCAATACCCAAACTTCTAATCTTGTGATGTTAATGGTAGAATTGATCTGTGGATAATTAAGCAAAGCATCATCATATTTATTCAGGAAATAATGCCCTAAAAAGAAGTGCTGGTTTTCTTCATAGTCAATGGCATTGACTTTAAAGTTATTCATAACGCCACCACCCTGTACTACAATATTACGAGCCTCTCCCTGTTGTTGGGAAAGGACTACCGTTCCAAATGTTTTTCCTAACTGGAATTCTGTTTTCACCCCGAAAAGTGATTGTGAACCACGGATCAGACTGGTTGAAAGCGGCATATTTACGTTACCGAATTCAACTCTTTTGATGATTTTATCTTCTCCGCCTTCGTTAGGCTTATCTACATTTCCAAGGCCTTTGCTCTGAAGGTCTTTCCAGCTTCCTTTTGCCTGCCAGACAAGGTTCATTCTGTTTTCGAAAGCAAAACCACTCTGGGTATCATAATTGGCCTTTAACTGAAGGTTCTCTCCTACTTTTCCTAATAATCCCAGCTGAATTCTCTGATCGATATCAAACGTAAAGCTTGTCCTGTTCTGAGGCAAGATCATTGGGTTGTCTATTTTCTGGTAAAGTCCAGCAAAATCCAGGGATGCATATCCTGAAGGAATAATCTCAATTTTATTCCCTCCGAAAATGGTTTCGAAAAGCTTGTTATTGATCATCACAGAAGGAATAAGTCCTTTTCTCCTTGCATCCGATTTGTCTTTTCTGAAAAGAAGATTGTATTTATCAGACTTCTCCTTATAGTAAGCTTTAGTCTGGGTAGCAAGCATATATTGCTTATACTCTTCCGGAGACATTGCCGTAGGAGGACCTGTGATGGTATTTCCAATTTTGGGATACACATAGTACATCCCGGTTTTTATGTCGTAATAGGCTTCGTACCGCGTAGGGTCGGCCACTTCATATTGTTTTCTTATGATCGCCGTATCTCTCTGTACCTGTGCAAAAGCACCGACAGAGATGAACAGGAACGACAGGAACAAAAATATGTTAAGATGCTTAATATTCGCCACCAAATGTTAAATGTTTTTTAAGATTTGTTTAACCAATTCTTCTACCGAGATGTTTGGATTCTGTTTTATGATTCTATCCGCAATCTTCTCACTCGCTCGTTTAGGAATTCCTAAAACTTCTAATGCAGATAACGATTCTTCCTTGATTTTATTATCCACCATCACAGAAATATTCGCGTTTGGATCACTGTATTTCTGTACTTTATCTTTAAGATCTACGATAATTCTTTCAGCAGTTTTGGCTCCGATTCCTTTTGCTTTTTGAATCAAAGCACTGTTTCCGGAAAGGATTGCAGAGGCAATCTCATCAAGGCTCAGTGTAGACAGCAGAATAAGTGCAGATACAGCTCCCACTCCATTAACACTTATTAACAGATTGAACATTTCTTTTTCTGAACGTGTGTTAAATCCAAAGAGAAGATGGGCATCTTCACGAATGATCTGCTGGATAAATAAAAAGGTCGGCTGATTCAAAACCAGCGTTTGTGAGGTCATCAAACTTATTCCCACGTAGTAACCAACCCCTTGTACATTGATGACCGCGTAGGTAGGCGTAAGTTCTTGAACGTTGCCTTGTAAAGAAAATATCATTATTAATTTTTAAAACTCCCAAATATAGCAATTTAAACTAATTAATGTTTTCATTTCACGTACGAATGATTTTTAACTTAATTTTCATTTGAGAATTCAATGAATTAACACAAAAGCAAAAGACTCCAAAATATGGAGTCTTTTTATTATTTCAACACGGTTTGAAGTGTGATTTTTTTAAATAAGAAGTCTGATTTAGTTTGATTTCTTTTCTCTTCTTTGAGCATCAAGAACAGCAATTGTAGCAAGGTTTACAATTTCATCTACACTTGAACGCATCTGAAGTACGTGTACAGGCTGCTTTAATCCCATTAAGATTGGCCCTATAACCTGTGCTACTTTCATTCCTCTTATAATTTTATAAGAAAGGTTGGCACTTTCCAGATTCGGGAAGATAAAGGTATTGGCAGGTGTTGTTCCTAATTTTGAGAACGGATAATCGCTCAGGTGATCTGCATTCATTGCAAAATCCGGCTGAATTTCACCATCTACAATCATTTTAGGGAATTTCTCATGAAGAATGCTTACTGCTTTTGCTACTTTTTTAGAAGTTTCAGAGATGGCAGCAAAGTTTTCAAACCCAAGCATTGCAATTCTAGGCTCGATAGCGAAAGACTTCACTGTAAATTCTGCCATTTTAGCAATGTTTACAAGATCTTCTGATGTAGGGTTTTGGTTGATGGATGTATCTGCGAAGAAAATAGGTTTCTTTTCAGAGAGAATCATCATCATTGCCGCTACTTTATCTACTCCTTTGTCTTTTTCAATCACTTCAAGAACGGGACGTAAAACTGAAGTATAGTTTTTCGAGAATCCTACGATAAGACCGTCAGTATCTCCATGTCTTAGCATCAAAGGTCCGAAATAGTCTCTCTGACGTACGTATCTTTTCGCTTTGTACTCGTTCATTCCTTTTCTCTGACGAAGTTTCCAAAGGGTCTCTCTGTATTTTTTTCTGTTTTCTTTCTGATCATCATCACTTGGATCAATGATTGGAACATCCAGCGTAATTCCGTAGCGTTCCATCTGCTCCTTGATGTATTTTTTGTCTCCTAAAAGGCTCGGATAAGCAATTCCTTCTTCATAAAGAATCTGGGCAGCTTTCAACACATTGTATTCTTCAGCATTTCCAAGAGTGATTCTTTTCGGATTAGATTTTGCACGGCTCTGCATCATTCTTACCAACCTCTCGTCTCTTCCCATTCTGTCCAGAAGCTGGTGCTCGTATTCTTCGAAATCCGTAATGGTTTTTCTTGCAACACCACTTTCAATAGCTGCTTTTGCCACAGCGCTTGATACTTTTGTGATCAGCCTGTTATCAAATGGCTTTGGAATAAAATATTCTCTACCGAACTGAAGATTCTGAACGTTATATGCTAAAATTACAGCTTCCGGAACCGGTTCTTTTGCCAGATCAGCAATAGCGTGTACGGCAGCCAGTTTCATATCTTCATTAATTCCTGTAGCCTGCACATCTAATGCTCCACGGAAGATATAAGGGAATCCTAATACGTTGTTCACCTGGTTAGGATAATCACTTCTTCCTGTTGCCATGATTACATCTTTACGGGTCTCAAGAGCAAGGTCATAAGCAATTTCCGGATCAGGATTAGCTAAAGCGAATACGATAGGGTTTTCGTTCATGCTCAAAAGCATTTCCGGAGTCATTACGTTTCCTTTTGACAATCCTACAAAAACATCAGAACCTTTTACAGCATCTTCTAATGTTTCGATATCTGTTTCAATGATGAAATCTAATTTCTCAGGAGTAAGGTTTTCTCTTTTATGATTGATTACCCCTTTACTGTCACACATCAGGACGTTTTCTTTTTTCAATCCTAATGAAATATAAAGCTTGGTACATGCGATAGCTGCTGCACCCGCACCGTTTACTACCATTTTCACTTTATCAATATCTTTATTGGCAATCTGCAGAGAATTGATCAATGCAGCTGCTGAGATAATTGCTGTTCCGTGCTGGTCGTCGTGCATCAAAGGAATATTCAATTCCTCCTTCAGTCTTTGTTCTATATAAAAAGCTTCAGGTGCTTTAATATCTTCCAGGTTAATCCCTCCGAATGTAGGGGCAATACCTTTTACAATTTCAATAAATTTATCCGGATCTTTTTCGTCAATCTCAATATCGAAAACATTGATATCTGCAAATATTTTGAACAAAAGTCCTTTCCCTTCCATTACCGGCTTTGAAGCTTCAGCCCCAATGTCTCCCAGTCCAAGTACGGCAGTACCGTTAGAAATTACTGCTACCAGGTTTCCTTTTCCTGTATAATCATATACAGTTTCAGGCTTATCATGAATTTCCATACAAGGAACGGCTACACCCGGAGAATAAGCCAGCGAAAGGTCTCTTTGAGAAGAGTGCGGCTTTGATGGGATCACTTCAATTTTTCCTTTGGGTTCTGCTTTATGATAATCCAGCGCGGCCTGGCTAAAGTTCTTTTCGTCACGATTGTTGTTACTTGACATAAAATTTTGTTTTTTGTTAAAGTATATATTTAATGTGGTAATCTACTAAGCTTTCAATTGGTTTCTGAACTACATGTCCCACATTTAAATTAAATTCTGCAGCTACAGAGCGCAGTACGTTTTCATAATAATAAGCAATAGAGCCGATAAAATTAATCTCAGCATCTTTTGCTTCTTCATAAGGGAGTACCTGGTATTCAAAGAAATTTTTCATTTCTTCAAAAACCATATCCCTGAAGTAAGGGTGATCTTTTCTTTCGATCACAAATTTGGTAAAGTCTGCCAGATAAGCATTTGGTCTTGGAGTATGATACATGTTTTGCAATGCATCTTCTACGGTAAGCTGATAGTCTGCTTCAAATTCTGTATGAAGGTCTGAAGGCAGTTTCTTCATGAAATATCTGCGCACCAGCTGCTTTCCGATAGCACTACCACTTCCTTCGTCCCCAATAAGGAATCCTAATGAAGGTAATTCTATTTTTAGATTTTTGCCGTCGAAATAACAAGAATTTGATCCTGTGCCAAGAATGCACACGATAGCAGGTTTTCCGCTGTATGCTGCATAGGCTGCAGCCATCAGATCTTCCTTCACTATAAATTCTGCTTTTACAAAAACTTTCTTCAGTTCTTCTTCTATGGTTTCACAATTTTTCTTTACTCCACATCCTGAACCATAAAAAAAGACTTTGGTAATTGAATTTTTGACTGACATCAGATTGCTATTTTTCTGCACCTCAGGAGCGATAAGTTCTCTGTTGATAAAATTCGGATTGAAACCGATTGTTTCAGTTTTCAAAAAAACTTTCTTAAAGTCATCAAGTATTACCCAATCCGATTTAGTAGAACCACTATCTACAATAGCAACCATAGTTTAGATTTTAATTTAAGGGTGCTAAATTAGGAATTTATCTTCAATTAGCATTTAAAAACAATCTGGAAGCTGTCTAAAATCATTAATGTTTAATTTGTGTTTTTTTTTCGTTGAACTGTATCAGCCAATCTTCTATTTCATCTTCCAGATAGGAAGTCTGTAATACCATTGCATTGATAAAATCATCGGGCACGGGTTCTCCTTTGGAGTTTTCAAGATTCCACAATTCGTTTGACATATTTTCATATTCGGAATACACTCTTTTGAAGCGGGAATTTTCTTTCTCAAGAGCCTCAATATTTTTCTGTTGAAGCTGGAATTTTCTGTATTTGTTTTGACTTTTCATACAAATATTATTAATAATTGGTCATAAAATGTTGGAGTATATGCGCTTAATACCGCACTACAAGATAGAAAAAACCATCAACACAAGGAGTTGAAAATGAATTTATTATCAGGTCTTTATTACATCATTCTGAATATTAAAATTAGAAATAATTTTTATTAAAAAAAATATTTTAACAACTTTTTTCAGTGTTTAACATATAGTTATAAATTTGCACCATCGTATTGTGAAGTTCTGTAATTTTTGACATTTTAAAACAAATATTAATAACAGAAAATATAATAATCTATTTACATCACTAGATAGCAACTATTTCATTATTTACACAATATGTACAAATATTTTTTAGATTAAAATTGAATGAAAGAAATACTCATACGTCAGAAACAGGTTTTGTTCTTCATTATTGCAGGAGGGCTAAGCGCTATTGTAGAAATAGGCAGCTTTAAAATTTTCAGCACCTACCTTCCTCATTTTTTCGCAAGGGAGACTAACTTCTATGGTATACATTATCCTTTAAGTAACATCTTTTCTACCAGTTGCGGGATTATCACCAACTACTTTCTGAGCATATGGTTTGTATTCGAAAGAGGAAAGCATTCCAAAAGAAAAGAGTTTGCTTATTTTATGGTGGTATCTTTCTTTTCCACTCTGCTTAGCTTAGGTTTCTTCCAGATATTCTACAGTTTCGTATTTAAAGATAATATCAATTTAATTTTTTATACCTTGAGCCCGGAAATGATCAGTAAAATTGCCGCAATTGTGCTGGTTTCCATCCTGAATTATTCTATCAAGAAGAAAGTAATTTTTAACGGTTAAGCTGTGACAAAAATTTTAAATTATCTCTGGAGATTCTGGCTGCTGCTGCTGGCTTTTTTTCTGACGGTTATTATCGGAATCCCAGTCTATATTTTATCCTTTAATAAAAAGCATTATAAATACGGGTATAAACTTGTAAGACTCTGGTGTTTCGGAATGTTCTACGGAATGGGCTTCAGGTATGACCTGATTAAGCTTTCGGAACAGGAAAAAGATAAGGACATACCATATGTATTTATATCCAATCATACTTCCATTATGGATATTATGCTTGTTTGTATTCTGTTTCCGAATCACCCGATTTGTTTTGTAGGAAAAAAAGAACTGGTAAAGATTCCTATTTTCGGAACTATATATAAAAGGATATGTGTAATGGTAGACAGGGCGAGCGCAAAAAGCCGTGCAGATGTTTACCGAAGATGTGCAGAAAAGATGGAAGAAGGTAACAGTATTGCCCTTTTTCCGGAAGGCGGTGTGCCGGACGACACTTCTATTATCCTGGATGATTTCAAAGACGGTGCCTTCATGCTTTCTTCGAAACATCATTCTCCTATAGCTGTTTATACCTTTGTGGGACTCAAGGAAATGTTCCCTTTTGAAAACTCAAAAGGCTATCCTGGAAGAGTAAAGGTGTACTTCAACGGAATCATTGAGCCTACAGATTCGCCTAAAGACTTAAAGGCAGAGGCTTATGAGACAATAAAAAAAACCTTAATCAGGTATTCCGTTGAAAGGAAATAGTTATATTTGTTTGTGAAATCTATAATAAATATGTCAAATTATTCTAAACAAACCAATTGGGCTCAATTCATTCCGTTGGTTACCGTATTCTTCTTTTGGGGATTCGTAGCAGCCAGTAATGATATTCTGATCCCTGTTTTTCAAAAAGCCTTCAATTTATCCCAAACTGAAAGTATGCTTGTACAGATATGCTTTTATGTAGCGTATACTGTAGGTTCTTTAATTTATATGCTTGTATCAAAGAGCCTGAAACAGGATTTGATCAATAAAATCGGGTACAAAAACGGTCTTATTGTGGGACTTCTTATTTCCGCAATGGGAACTTTACTGTTTTATCCGGCTGCCAATATGCATTCTTTCCCTTTAATGATCTCCGGATTATTTATTGTAGGTTTAGGATTCTCTCTTCAGCAGATTGTGGCCAATCCGCTTGCTATTGAGGTAGGTCCTACGGAAACCGGATCTCAGCGATTAACGATGGCAGGTGGTATCAACAATTTAGGAACTACCATAGGACCGCTTATTGTAGCGTTTGCTATTTTTGGTTCTGCCAGCGCTGGTAACACAGAAGCGAGTATAGAAAGTGTGAAAGTACCTTATCTTATATTAGGAGCCGCTTTCGCTCTTGTAGCTCTGATGCTTAAATTCTCGTCTCTTCCAGCTGTAACTCCTACTAACACGGAGAACACAGATGATAAAACTTTGGGAGAACACAGAACATCGGCTTTCCAGTATCCTCAATTGGTCATGGGAATGATCGCAATCTTCGTTTATGTAGGAGTGGAAGTTTCCACAGCGAGTAACCTTCCTGCTTATATGGAAAAGAATTTAGGGTTTGAAACAAAAGATGTAGCACCTTATATCTCTTTATACTGGGCTTCATTAATGATTGGCCGTTGGACAGGTGCCGTAGAGGCATTTGACGTGAATGCGGGCTTCAAAAAAATCTTAAGATTCTTAGCTCCTTATCTTGCATTTGGTGTATTTTTATTTGTAAACGCCATTGCTAAGCATGATCTTTCTCCTTTCTATGTATATGGATTTATCATTATTGCTATGATTATCTGTGATATTTTAAGTAAAGGAAACCCGGCAAGAATGCTTCTGATTTTCTCTTTAGCAGGGATTACAGCTTTATTAACAGGAATGTTTACTACAGGAATGGTATCTGTATATGCATTTACCAGTGTAGGTCTTTTCTGCTCCACGCTATGGCCATGTATCTTCGCATTGGCAATCAACGGGCTTGGAAAGCATACCAACCAGGGTTCCGGATATCTTATTATGATGATTATGGGTGGAGGTATTGTAAGCTTTATCCAAGGTTATATTGCAGATCTTATTAATATTCACTTTAGTTATATCGTGGGGGTTATTTGTTTTGCTTATCTTGCATTCTATGCGATCCGTGTAACCGGGATTCTAAAAGCTCAGGGCATTGATCTTGATAAAATATCTAAAGGCAGTGGTCATTAATACAAAAACAATATATAAAAAGAAAAGATTTTGGGCAGGTGTATTACTTGCCCAATTTCTTTTGTTCTATGTCTTCTCAAAATCCGGAATAATGATTTCTTTTTTTGAGAATTTTTTCGAACTTCAAAAAGGAATACACCAGATGCTGTTCAGCTGGGTTCCGTTTTCCGTGGGAGATCTTCTCTATATTATACTGGGAGCTTTCCTCTTATATTATATAGTTACTTTATTCAGAAAGAACAGAAGGCATCAGTCTTTACTCAGAATTCTGATGATCATCAATGCATTTTATTTTATCTATCAAATTTTTTGGGGCATGCTGTACTTTCAAACCCCGATTATAAAAAAATTGACCAGCCAGAAAGAACCGGATATAGAAAAAGCAAAAAAGCTTGCTATTATATATCTTGAAAAATGCAAAGCAACACGTCAGGCCGTACATGAAGACCGCAATGGAATATTTATCATTACGAACCTTACTTTTATACAAAAGGAGATTCTGCACCAGCAGGCCAAACTGCCGTCTTATATCTCGGGTAAAAAAGCACCACAGATTCTGGATATTAAACCTAGTTTATTCAAAAATGTAATGAATTTTACAGGAATTTTGGGCTATTATAATCCTTTTACCGCAGAAGCCCAGTATAACTCTGAGCTTCCCCATACCTTCATCCCTTTTACTACAGCTCATGAAAGTTCTCATCAATTAGGTTTTGCCAGAGAGCAGGAAGCTAATTTTGTAGGGTATTTGATAGGTGCTCATTCCAATAATTTGGAATTGAGATACAGTACTGAATTTTTTACTTTAAAAAGTCTTTTAAGATTCATTGTGGAAGAAGATCCGGAGTTTGTAAAGAATGTTCTTCATCATTATTCTCCCGGTATGAAAAGAGACCGTGCTTATGAAAAGAGCTTTATTTTCCGTCATCAGGGATGGCTGGATGATTTCTTTGGACTCACCAATAATTTATTTCTGAAAAGTAATCAGCAGGAAGGTTCTGTAACATATTCTTACTTTATAGATCTTCTTTTAAATTATGAGAAAGCATAAAAAAAGAATCGTATCAGGCGATACGATTCTAAAAACACAAATGATGAAAAAAAATTTATTACCTTGACTTGTTCCCTCATTCAAGGCGATGTAAAAGTACAATATATTTTATAAATACAAAAACATTTCCATCCTTTTTTAAAACTTTAAGAAAACTTTATGATTTTTTATGTTTTTTTGAGTTCATATCCCAATATGACAAATCGCAACCAAAATACCTATTTAGTATAAAAACATCGTTTAAATAACATGAAAACTATTAAATATCCATAAAATTAAACAAATGTTTAAATAGATAATATTCTATTTTTTCAATATTTCACTAATTTTAAAATTGGAGTTATTCACTCAATTTTATGACATATTTCTAAAATTTAAGTGTCAAAAAAATCAGCAGCTTTCTGATTAAAAAATGACAAAATTTTTGATTATTTTTTGAGAACAGAGCAAGGAAATATATCTTAAAATTCAAAAATATCTGCTAAAGGGAAATCTTGCTTATATTACTAGAAACTATACATATGAAAATCTTACATTTTCAGAAATACTTCTCATTATTTTCCAGCAAAACAACTCTGAAAAATATGCTGTTTTCAGAGAAAGTCTCTACTTTACAGTGAACTCTTAAATTCAAGTTTCATAAAATAAAATACTGAAGATCAAATAAAATCCACCAACAACCATCTATATCTCACTAATAAAAGAAAAAAATTTTTGTATATTTAAAACATCTGTGTATTTTAGATAAAAATATTAATATGATTTTTGACAAACTAATCAACCATCTAAAACTCGATAAACAGGAGTTCATTTTCCAGTTCAACTCCCATCCCAATTACCCATCTGCACTGGCTTTTAGTGATACGCTTAACTTTATGGGAGTAAAAAATGATGCTTATGAACTCGACAAAGAATATTGGGATGAACTTCCGGAAGAATTTATTGCAATTGTTGAAAACTCATTTTCCCTTATAAAAAAGTCAGGAACCAATTATTCAGTATATTCAGAAAAAGCAAAAACCTTCGGCAAAGAGGAACTTTATACCAAGTCAACAGATTTTGTACTGCTGTTTGAAAAAACGGAAAATGCCGAAAGTAAGCTCGCATTTAATTTTAAGCCGGTTCTTTATATTATTTTTGCAGCCGTTCTAGCTTATTCACTCATCAGCCAGACTGTTTATGAAGCCATCTTCAATCTTCTTTCTTTGGCCGGAGTTTATATTTCCCTGGAAATTTTCAATCAGAAATTTGGAAACACCTCTACCGTTATCGGAAGTATTTGTGGAGGCGGCGGCGCTGCAGCAAGCCAGACTGTCAACTCATGCGATAAAATCATCAAGCAGGATAAAACCAGTATTTTAGGATTAAAATTTGCAGATTTCTCCCTGATCTATTTTGCCGGACTTGCTATATTAGGACTGTTCTTACCAACTACAGCTTATATTGTAAAAGGTTTTACATTCGTTTCTGTACTGGCAATAGGATATTCTCTATATATTCAGGCTTTTGTAGAAAAGACATTTTGTAGAGTATGCCTTTTGATTATTTCAATCCTTGCAGGGCAGTTAGTAATCAGCAGCTTATTCTTCCAAAATTTTTCTTTCAGTATTGGAGCTCTCCTATTGACAGTTATTCTATGGGCACTTGTTTTCTCGGCAATTATTTATTTCAACACGTTGCTTGAACAAAAAGAGACGCTTCAGAAGTCGAATGCGAAAAATCTTAGATTCAAAAGAAACTATGAGCTTTTCAAAAATCAGATGGAGCAGAATCAAAAAATCGAATTCCAGGATACGGAAACTTTCGCAGTAGGGAAAAGAGATGCTAAGCTTCGTATTTCTATTGTTTCCAATCCGTATTGTGGGTTCTGTAAAGATGCTCACAAACTGGCAGAAGGTCTTCTGGAGAAATATCCGGATAATATTTCTTTACAAATGAGATTCAATTACACCCCGGAGAGAGCACCAGAGAAATACACGCAGCTTATTTCAGATTTAACCCATATCTACCACAACAAACCTGAAAAAGAATTTCTACACGCTGTAGAAGAATGGTTTGAAACAAAGGACGAAAGCAAGATCAATGCGCTTTCCGGAGGAAACGTTACCTCAGAAAACCTGAATCCATTGGTGGAAATGTCTATGGAAAACAGCAATGCAGGATTAAGCTTCACCCCCATCTTTATTATCAATGGGTATCAGTTCCCGGACAAGTATGATCGTGAAGACATTTTATTCTTCATTGATGAATTAATAGAGGATGATGAGATTTAATAAATAAATCCCACCGATTCAAAAAAATCCCTATCTTAGGAAAAACAAAATAACCATCTGAAAAGATGCTGAAGAGCAGAAAAACAGTGATAAATGGGACTATTTTTAGTTTCGTTTCATTGAATTATAATTGAATTAAAGCAAAAATGTCGTCATTTGTTGACGACATTTTATAATGAGTAGTAGTTTTGAAAAAAAAATTTCCATTTTATAAGCAGCCAGACACTAAAGATTGCGGCCCTACATGTCTTAGGATCGTAAGCAAGTATTATGGTAAAAGTATATCGCTGCAGCAGATTCGTAACCTATCTGAAACCACCCGTGAAGGAAGCAGTCTTTTAGGACTGAGTGATGCAGCAGAAAACCTGGGATTCCGTTCTATGGGAGTCCAAATAGATTTCAACACCCTTGTAGAAGAAGTTCCTTTCCCTTGTATTGCACACTGGAATAAAAACCACTTTGTAGTTGTTTATAAAATTGATAAAAACAACAAAGTATATATTTCAGATCCCAGTTACGGACTGATCACCTATACACGGGAAGAATTCATAAAATCATGGATTGGAGAAAATGCCAACGAAAATACAGAAGAAGGAATTGTCCTGATTCTTGAAACAACACCTGCATTTTTTCAGACTGAATTTGATGCTGAAGAAAGTAAAGCCAGCTTTACTTTTCTTTCCAAATACCTTTTGAAATATAAAACGCTTGTTATTCAGCTGGCCGTTGGCCTTTTGGGAGGAAGTTTACTTTCCCTTATTTTCCCGTTTCTTACCCAAAGTATAGTAGACGTCGGGATCCAAAATCAGGATATTAATTTCATCTATGTAGTTTTACTTGCACAGATTATGTTATTCCTGGGAAGAATGGGAATTGAAACCATACGAAGCTGGATTCTTCTTCACCTTTCAGCAAGAATCAACATTTCCATTATCTCCGATTTCTTTATCAAATTGATGAAACTTCCGATTAGTTTCTTTGATACGAGAATGACGGGAGATATTATGCAGAGAATTAATGACCACCACAGAATTGAACAGCTTCTTACCAGCTCATCATTAAATACATTGTTCTCACTGGTAAACCTTATCATTTTCAGTATTGTTTTGCTGTTTTATGATTACAGATTATTTCTTGTTTACCTTGTTGGAGCAGTATTGTACATCGGATGGATCAGCTTTTTCCTGAAAAAGAGAAAAGAACTTGATTATAAAAGATTCTCACAGGTATCTCAGGAACAGAGTAAAGTTATTGAGCTTATCAACGGAATGCAGGAAATCAAAATGCATAATGCCGAAAAACAGAAAAGATGGGACTGGGAATTTCTTCAGGTGAAACTGTTTAAAATCAGGATAAAATCTCTTTCACTAGAACAATGGCAGTCTGTAGGAGGTAACTTTATCAACCAGATGAAAGATATACTGGTGAGTTTCCTTTCTGCAAAGCTCGTTTTAAGCGGAAATCTTACTTTAGGGATGATGCTTTCCGTTCAGTACATTATCGGGCAGCTGAACAGCCCGCTTTTGCAGCTTATCGACTTCATCAAGCAGACTCAGGATGCTAAAATTTCCCTTGAAAGATTAGGTGAGATTCATGATAAAGATGACGAAGAAGACAAAAATGAACAATACGTAATGGATGTTCCGAAGAGAGATATCGAAATCAAAGATATGTCATTCCGGTATATTGGTTCGGATGTGCCTGTTTTTGAAAATTTAAGCCTTACCATTCCTTATCAGCAGACTACCGCAATTGTAGGAGCCAGCGGAAGCGGTAAAACGACACTATTGAAGCTATTGATGAAGTTTTATGATCCTGATCAGGGCGAAATCAGAATCGGAAACACCAATATGAAAAATATTTCTCCAAGATACTGGAGAGATCATTGTGGAGTGGTAATGCAGGAAGGATACGTTTTCAACGATACCATTGCCAATAACATCGCGGTAGGTGAAGATCATATCGACAAACAAAAACTGAGACGTGCGGTAGAAATTGCCAATATCAAAGATTTTATTGAAAGCCTTCCATTAAGCTACAATACAAAAATCGGGAACGAAGGAGTTGGAGTAAGCGGTGGTCAGAAGCAGAGACTTTTCATTGCCAGAGCTGTTTACAAATCCCCAGAATACATTTTATTTGATGAAGCTACTTCTGCACTGGATGCCAATAATGAAAAAGTGATTATGGAAAACCTTGAGCAGTTCTTTAAAGGTAAAACAGCTGTGGTTATTGCTCACCGACTTTCCACAGTAAGACACGCTGATAAAATCATTGTACTGGATCATGGAAGAGTGGTAGAAGAAGGAAGCCATGCTGAATTGGTAGATTTAAGAGGAGAATATTACAGATTGGTAAGAAATCAGCTTGAATTAGGCAGCTAATCAACATATAGCGGTATCCGAAAAGCTTATAGAGTAGGAAAACTAAAAACTAATATTCATCATGAAAAATCTAAAAAAACTTTCGAGAAAAGAACTGACAGCTGTCAGTGGAGGGGTAGTTTTACCTGGCAACAACTGTTGCGGATCTTGGTGTCTTGGCAGTTGGGTGCCATGTCGTATAAAGCACTTTGAGTGCCCACCGGATGCTGATACTTCAGCTCCTGAATGGTATGATGGAAACTGTCCATTTAATTAAATTATATTCCCCCTGAAATATTGGGGGAAATTTTACTACATAACAATGAAAGAAGACGTTTTAGACAATATTGAACTCCGCTCAGAAAGCGTACAGGATATTTTGACCCAGCCGCCACATTGGATGATCCGCTGGGGAAATACTGTGATATTTGTTATCCTCCTGCTGATTCTCTTAATGAGCTACATTATAAAATATCCGGAATTTGTACCGGCTCCTATTATTGTGACTTCTCAGAACCCGCCAGAAAAAATAGAGGCAAGAACAAGTTCCAAAATAGAAAAAATATTCATAAAAGACCATCAGGAAGTCAAAAAGAATGATGTCCTTATGGTCATGCAGTCTGCAGCCAATTATAAAGACATTCTGGAACTGAAAACACTCATAGATTCCATTACTCCTGATAAGCTATACTCCTTCCCTATTGCCCAGGCTTCAAGATTCAAATTGGGAGAACTACAGGGGGAGTACAATAGTTTTGCAAAAGCATTTCAGGATGAAGCACTTTTTACAAGATTACAACCTTATGCTCCGGAAAATCTGGCAGCCAACCAAAGTATTTCTGAGTATAGAGTAAGAATAGCCACTTTAAAACAGCAAAAAAATCTAGAGTCAATTAAATATGATCTGACTAAGAAAAATTTCAACAGATCTCAGGAACTTTTCAACCAGGGGTTATTTCCGCTATGGAACTTGAGAACGAAAAAATCAAATATCTTCAGGCTCAGCAAAACCTGGAAAACCTTAAAATCTCCATTTCTCAAATGGATGAAGGAATTTCCAATCTTAATAAACGAAGAGCGGGACTGCCATTAATACAGAAAAAGACAGAATTACATATTCTTCACAAACTTTACAGCTTCTTGAGCAATTAAGAAAATCGTTAAAACAGTGGGAATTGAATTATCTCGTTATATCATCTACAGATGGTGTGGCCAGTTTTCAACAGTTTTTTGGCGAGAATCAGTTTGTAAAAGTGGGAGAACCTATCCTTTCTATTCTTCCTAGAAACAAAGAGCAGCTGGTAGGCAGAATGTCTGTTCCTACCACCAACTCAGGAAAGATTATTCCAGGTGAAAAAGTATTGATTAAACTAGATAACTACAGATTCCAGGAATATGGTATTATTGAAGGAAAAGTACAGAACATCTCTCTGATTCCGGATGATAAAGGAAATTATTATGTAGATGTAGTTTTACCAAAAGGATTAAAAACGAGCTACAACAAAACACTTATATTCGATAAAGAACTTAGAGGCAGCGCAGAAATTGTAACACAGGATCTCCGACTGATTGAAAGATTCTTCTATCAGATTAGAAAGCTGCTTGGATATCAGGTTTGATAAAAACCATACAAAAAAACAAAAGCCGTTTTACAGATTGTAAGACGGCTCTTTTATTGCTGTATTTTAATAACTTTTATTCAAACGGAAAAAGAATGTCTTCATTATTCATTTAACCCCCTATTATACGGGTTCAAATACTCAGATAGGCAATTTGTACATAAAAATCCAGATCGTCCTAAAATAGGCTATCAAAAAGCTATTATGAAGATAATAATAATCCTAGTCAGTTATGATGGAATGAGAATGATAGGATACAATAGAAAAACGGAAATTATCCCATAATATTCTATAGGAAGACCATTATTGATAGAAATGAAAAGATAGAATTAGAATTTTTATAAAAAGAAAAACCGCAATCATTAAATCAATGATTGCGGTTTATTGTAGCGAAGACGGGAATTGAACCCGTGACCTCAGGGTTATGAATCCTGCGCTCTAACCAACTGAGCTACCTCGCCGTTTTGGTGGTGCAAATATAGAAAATATTTCTTTACCTCCAAAATTATTTTAACTTAAAATATTCCAAAACATCGCCAACATGGTCTGGTTTGCTGATAATCTTATTGTTAGCATCCAAAATAAAATATGTTGGTGTTGCATGAATATTGTACGTATCTGTATAACTACTGTTCCAACCTCTCAATTCGGAATCATTCACCCAAGGAAATGCGGCAATTTTTTTAGTATAAGAATCTTTATCTACATCTAAAGACAACCCTACAACCTGAATATTTTTTGATTTCAAATCATTGTATTTCTCAAGAAGCTTCGGCAATTCACTTTCACAGTGCGAGCATGTGGAAGACCAGAATACAACAACCTTCTTATCTGCCTTAATATCATATAAAGATTTCGCTGTCGTATTTACAGGTGACTGGAACTTATAATTCGGGAAAGCAGCGCCCATTTCAATGTTTGCATTCGCCTTCAATGTAGAAGCAAGTCTTTCAGTAATGGTACATTTAAGATTCTTGGCAAGCCCCAAATATTTAGTCTTATATTCATCCATCTGATAGACATCAAAAATATCAATCAGTTCAGACAATACAGTCTGCCCTCTTGGAGTCTCCACTTTTAAGCGGTCTAACAATGCATCAACAGATTTTGTAACATTGGTGTTGCCTCCAGAGTTCAGATAAGCTACCAATATAGGTCTTAATAATGATGAGCTTTCTAACATATCCCCAGACTTATCCAGAAAGTTAATAATTTCCTCCTGATTCACTTTTTTGGTTGAATCAGGTGAATTAGAGAGAAACTTGCTGTAATTCGTATTATAATATGAAATGAACGGATGCTGAGCTGCGTCAATAGAACCTGAGTTACCAGAAAGTCTGTCAATCTCAGTCTTCAGAGCTTTTCCAAAGTCTGTATTATCTTTATAATACTCTTTAATCTGCGACAAAGCCGGCAAAATAAGTTCTTTCTTTTGCGAACCCTCCTGTTGTTTGCTCATCAGATTGTTGGCTTCATCCAGATAAGCAACATCTTTCACTTTATTATTCTGGATATCCAGCTTAAAGTTGACATCCTTATTTTCAGAAATAAAGCTCACAGTGTTATTCGAACCAGGGAAATAGACCTTCATCATTCCCATATAATTGCTGGGATATTTAAAAGTCCAAGTACTATTCTTACTTTTTTCTTTAGTAACAATAATATCTTTCGAACCGTTTAATGTATATAGAATAGCGTCCTGATCTTTAAAATCTGCCGGAGTCTGAATAGTAATTGTAAACTGAGCCTGCAGAGCAAATGCAGCCAAAACTGCAGATAGCGTATAAATCTTTTTCATAGAGTAAAAATAAAAAAACTCTCTGATTAATCAGAGAGTTTACTGTTATTTTAATAAAATTTTATGCTTTTACGCTTTTATACTTTTTTGTAAAGTAAACAATAAATCCAATTGCTACGATACCAAGTACATATACATACATATCAATGGGTGAAGCGGGTTGTCCTGTACCATTACCTCCGTTACCTCCTCCCCCTGGGATTGCTGGCTGTGGCATAGTATCAGCATATGCCAAAGATACAACAAATAAGAAAAATGCCAGTGCTAGTTTATTAATAGTCTTCATGTGGTTTATTTTAAGATTTTAGTGTTAACAGTTTCTCCTTTATCAGAAACGATTTTTACAACATATGAATTTTTAACTGAGCCATCTAGCTCGATTACAAAATCTCTGGTTGTTTCAACCGCCTTTTTAGAGATTACCAGTTTACCGCTCATATCATAAACTTGAATGTCTGCTTTTTTCCAGCTTGGATCAAATCTAACAATATAGTTTGAAATTGCTGAATTATAAACCACTAGAGTATTAGAAGTTTTAGGAGTAGTCTTATCTGTTGCTAGAGTAAGATTACTTGGTTCTCCATAATATAAGTTAGCTTCCATATTTGTTACAGGTACAGTATCTCCTTGCTTAGCTTCAATTAGATTACCATTTTCTGCTTTATAGTAGAAACCGATTCCTGAAGATAACTGGTGTGCTCCATTTGGAATTAACTCAGTATTTTCTCTGATTTCAAACTTATAAGACTTCACCTGATCGTAGAAGTTTCTTAACTTAATATTTTTACCTTGGAAGTTATCTTCATTAGCCTCGTTGATATACAACCAATAGCTATCTTTATATGTATTATCATATCCTCCGTTCAATGCCTCTTCAGATGTACCCATAAGGCCAGAACCTGCTGAAGACTGAACTGAAGTTGCTGCTGAAATTTGGTGTCCTGTTGTTAAACTTGGAGAAACAACATAATATGTTCTTCCAATTTCTTTTCCATTAGCATCCAAACCAATTACTCCAAGCTGTTTTATTGTGTTGCTTGCAGTTTTGCCATTAGCCATTTTAGCAGCGGTTACACTATAATTAGTTGCTGCTGCTCTTGCTGTAGAATTGAATCTTCTTAATGTATTAAAGTTCAAAGTCTGAGCAGTATTGTTTCTTAGCTTTATTTTAAATGACTGCATAGGTTTGATAACAACCTTATCTACGTCACCAGCTGCCAAAGCATATCCGTCACCTGAAGGAAAGAAAGTAACCACTTGAGCACCTGTAGCATAAGTAGAACCAGATGGAAGAGTAGTAACTGTACCTGGGTTATATTCAATACCCAAAATGTTACTCACAACATTTCCGTCAGACCCTGTACCATTCTCAGTATATCCGATATTAGATAAATCTAAATTGGTAAGGTAAGGGTTTCCGAACTGATACCAGTTTTGCCCGAATGTTCCAGCCCATGGACTTGTAGTAAACTCAAAACTGTCATCAAGATAAGTATTATACTTCTCGTTATAAGAGTTCACAGCGTTACCATTAGTTCCGAAAACAACATTAGAAGCTCCGATATTAGATTTCCCTGCATTTTGTAGTGCTACAGGAGCAGCATACGGTGCATTGGGTCTTCCGTTAATATTATATACGGTTGCTGCACCAGCAGGAGCACTTGGGTTCCAGTCATTACCGGTAACCTTTAGCATATAATATCCTGAAGGATCTGTAGTTGTAGTAGCTAAACTTGTAAAGTGCTTAGAAACAGCGTTAGCATTGTCCCATTGTAAGATTGGGTTGCTATATCTTCCGGTATTGAAAGTTTTACCTACTTCAGTAGATAAAGTACTTAGCGCCTTACCACTGAAAGGTAAAGCTACCTGTTGAAAATAGTTACCACTACCATTACTTGGTGTTCTGTATTCTTTGGTTACAATACCTGTGATATTAGACTGGGAAATTCCGTCAATGTACAACTGCCCATATGTAGAAGTTGCAAAGGTACCAGGAGTATTAAGTCTTAAAAGAATATTTCCACCATCGGTTTTATCTGCACCGGCAGCATCAATTGTCTTAAAAGCATCTGAACCAGATCCTACAACCATAATATTTCCATGTACATCCAAAATACCATTAGCTTTTGTTTGTACACCTCCACCACTATAAACTAGGGTGCCCTCACTCACATACATATTAGCATTAGCGTCAACATGACAAAGTATCTGCGCCTGAACAGAATAACTAATTGCTAAAAGACCTATAGCAAATAAACTTTTTCTCATTGTATAAATTATTTGTGTGTTAATACAATCTTTAACTGCAAAGGTATTATTTTTTTTCAGAAAAAAAAATATTTTTACCTATTAATCAAAACATTATCTTCCGTTAGTATGATCTCCTTGTCCTCTCCTATTGAAAACATGTAGTCTTCTAGAACTTTTTCGGTAGTCCCTCGAAGCCCTCTGGCGCCTAATCCTTTCTCAATAGTTTCCTCTACAATTCTCTCGATTGCACCATCCGTTATTACCAAATCTGTGCCATCCATCTTGAAAAGTTCCACAAATTGATTCACGATTGAATTTTTTGGTTCTTTCATAATTCTTACCAAGGTCTCTTTCGTGAGTTTATCGAGATAAGTGATGATTGGAAATCTTCCTAAAAGTTCTGGAATTAATCCGAACGTACGAAGGTCTATTGCATTAATATTTGTTAATATATATTCGTCTTCGTCTGTTTTGTTTATTTTTTCGGAGCTGAAACCTATCGCCTGCTTGTTCATTCTTCTTTCGATGATTTCTTTGATTCCGTCAAAAGCTCCTCCGGCAATGAACAATATATTCTGAGTATTTACCTGAATATATTTCTGGTCCGGATGTTTTCTTCCTCCTTGCGGCGGAACGTTTACGATGCTTCCTTCTAACAGTTTCAGCAATCCCTGCTGTACTCCTTCTCCGGAAACGTCTCTTGTAATACTTGGATTATCTGATTTTCTTGCGATTTTATCAATCTCATCAATAAAAACAATTCCTTTTTCTGCTTTTTCCACATCGTAATCTGCCACCATCAGAAGTCTGGACAAGATGCTTTCCACATCTTCTCCTACATATCCTGCTTCTGTTAAGATAGTAGCATCCACAATACAGAAAGGAACATTAAGCTCTCTTGCGATAGTTTTTGCCAGGAGCGTTTTACCCGTTCCCGTCTCTCCTATCATAATAATATTAGATTTTTCAAGTTCCACCTCTCTGTTTTCGTCCTGAGCGTGGAGCAATCTTTTATAATGGTTATATACAGCAATGGAAAGCTGCTTTTTTGCCTGATCCTGCCCAATCACATACTGATCGAGAAATTCTTTGATCTCTTTCGGCTTTTTAAGCTCTTCCATACTGTCGGCAGGTGAATATTCTTTTTTAGATGCGCCATCTTTTACAATAGCATGTGCCTGCTCTATACAATTTTCACAAATAAAACCATTCTGGCCAGAAATCAGCATCTGTACTTCATTTCTTTTTCTGCCACAGAAAGAACATTGGTTAGAATTCATATGATATAATATATATGTATATGTTAAAGAAAATCGTAAAAAATTACTTTTTTACGATCTTCTGATTTTTTAAGAATTAATAATTGAGTTTTGAATCTCTGTATATTCTTCGTTCGTTAATTTTAATCTTTCATTTCTGAAATTCATGTCTTCAATCTTATTTAAAGGAATAAGATGGATATGTGCATGAGGAACTTCAAGTCCTACCACTGCTACTCCCACTCTTACACATGGAATTGCAGTTTTGATCTTCTTGGCTACCTCTTGGGCAAATCCCCAAAGGTTTTTGTATTCTTCACTTTCAAGATCAAAAATCAAATCCACTTCTTTTTTAGGGACTACTAAAGTATGTCCTTTCACCAAAGGCATTGCATCTAAGAACGCCATAAAGTTTTCGTCTTCTGCAATTTTATAAGAAGGAATCTCGCCATTGATGATTTTTGTGAATATAGTGCTCATTTTATTGGAAGTTAGGTTAGATATCAGAAGTTAGAAATGAAACAGGTATCAGACTATAAAGAGATGTCTAATACTTCGAAAGACAGTTTGTTTCCGTTCGGTAAAGTAATTTCAGCCGTTTCGCCAATAACTTTTCCTAACAAACCTTTTGCAATAGGAGTGTTTACAGAGATTTTCCCTGTTTTCAGGTCGCTTTCGTTATCCGGTACCAATGTAAATACCTGTTCTTGCTTGGTAGCATTATTTTTAAGTTTCACTGTTGTCAGAATGGAAACTTTTGAAGTATCTAATTGGCTTTCGTCTATAATTTTAGAAGTAGAGATCACGTCTTTCAGCTTAGAAATCCTCATTTCAAGCATTCCCTGAGCCTCTTTAGCCGCATCGTATTCTGCATTTTCAGACAAATCTCCTTTGTCTCTTGCTTCTGCGATCTGCTGAGTAATTTTTGGTCTCTCCACAGTTTCCAACTGTTCCAGCTCAGCTTTCATTTTCTCTAGGCCCTCTTTAGTTACATAGCTTGCCATAATTTTCGAAATTTAGTTTTAGTATAAAAAAATAATCCGACATTTGCCGGACAATGTTTTCGTGTTGTAATCGTTTAATTTTTACAAATATATAAAAATTTAAATTGAAATGAAAAAAACTTTTTCAATCTTATCTATTTTTATTTTATTGATTATCAGTAATTTAACCATAAACTCTTGTGGAAGTAGAGAAGATACGGTGAGCTGTTTCCCGATTAGCCCCATCAACGTAACCCTTAATTTAAACCTGCCTGCATACTATGCTTTGAACAACATCAACGGCTGGATTTATGTGAACGAACAGCAGTCCGGAACAAGAGGTCTGATTGTTGTACGTACCGCGAACGGGTTTAAGGTATATGACAGGAACGCTCCCCACCTATGTCCTGATAACAATACGACTCTTGAGGTAAAGGATAATATTGCTATCATCTGCCCTCAGGATAATACAAGATGGATCTTAAGCACGGGGCAGCCTGAAGCGGGAGCTAAGACTTCTCTTCCTCCTAAAACCTATCCTTACAGCTATGATGCACCAAGTAAAACTCTAAATGTCTATTATTAAAATACAAAATGAAGATCGTTATACAAAGAGTCTCTGAAGCAAGTGTAAAAGTAGACGGAAAAACTGTGGGTGAAATCGGAAAGGGATTAATGCTGCTGGCAGGTGTGGATGAAAATGATGAAAAGACGGATGCCGACTGGCTTGTGCAGAAGGTTTTAAACCTGAGAATCTTTGGTGATGAAGATGATAAGCTTAATCTTTCTGTGAAGGATATTGAAGGAGAAATACTTTGTATCAGCCAGTTTACGTTGATTGCAGATTATAAAAAAGGAAACCGCCCTTCTTTCATCAAAGCGGCTAAACCCGATAAAGCAGTTCCTCTTTTTGATTATTTTAAAGAAGAAATTGCTAAATCCGGATTAAAAACAGAAAGCGGAATTTTTGGTGCCGACATGAAGGTTTCCCTGATCAATGACGGACCTGTTACTATCGTCATGGATTCTATCACCAAAAGCTAAGTCTGAGAAAGAATACAACCATAATGCGATACGTTTCAATAAATTGAAACGTATTTTTTGGGATTGATGTATATAAAATGTAATACTCTTAAACCTCACAGGTTTTAAAAACCTATGAGGTTTATATTTCTAAGCAACAAAAATTCCCGATGCAGAAGGAGGAGAGAAATTTTTAAACAATAAATTCACAAAAATGTGATTTGTTTTCATTTTATTATTATTTTTGAAGTAAATCAAAACTGATTTACAACCATTTAACAAAATCGTATGAAAACAAAAATCAACCTTTTCGCATTATTTGCGTTCTGCTCTTCCCTGTCATTTGGTCAGGACAGCCAGGCCAAAATGGCGAATGATCAAAATTCAATTATTTATGTATGCTTTTCAAAAGGCATTAATTCAGAAAAAACAGCTTTCAGCAGAAATGCTGATCTGGAAAGATTTTCAAGAGAAAATCAAATTTCGTTTAAATATGATCTGGATTTTACAGACCGTAAACTTGATGAAATGGCAAGAAGCAGCAAAGCTATCGGTAATTCCGGAGAATCTGTGGAAAAACTGAAAAGAATTTATAAGGCTGATCTACCTCTTCAAAATCCAGGAGCAGCAGAAAAAATCATTCAGACTCTTGAGAGATTTCCTGAAATAGAATATGTTTCAGTAATGAGCGCTGCTCCTATTGAACCTCCATTGGTTAATGCTTTTGTAGCTACTCCAGATTTAGAAAGTCTTCAGACGTATCTGAATGACAACCCGGGAATCAATGCAAAATATGCATGGTCAAGAGGGATTACGGGACAGAATATCCGTGTGCGTGATGTAGAATATGGTTTCTATAAAACTCACGAAATGCTTTCTAATCAGAATTCTATACAGTTAGAACCAGGATATTCTCCGAATGCAGGATTGGCTAATAATAATTACCGTGACCACGGAACTGCTGTGGTGAGCATTTTAGGTTCAATAAAAGATAATATCGGGCTTACAGGGGCAGCTTACAATACCTCTGAAATAAAAGGGTATATGGAGTGGACAACTGTAGGATACAACAGGGCTTCTGCGGTGAGCCGATCTATCAATGCATCTCAGGCCGGCGATATCATTTTATATGAAATGCAGACTGGCGGAAAAGACGGCCAATATTGTCCGGCAGAATATGATAAAGTAATCTGGGATCTTACAAAAGCGGCTACAGACTCAGGAATCATTATCATTGCTGCGGCAGGGAATGGAAATCAGAATCTGGATGATCCGTTTTATGCTTCTTATATTGCGAGAGGAAACAGTGGCGCTATCATTGTAGGGGCAGGATCTCCTAATACGACCCATTCAAAATTAAGTTTCAGTACGTTTGGAAACAGAGTGGATGTTCAGGGTTGGGGAAGCAGCGTGATGGCAGCAGGCTATGGATCTTATGCGAAATATGATAACGATAACAACAGAACTTATAATTATTTCAGCGGTACAAGTTCTGCTACTCCGGTAGTATCTTCAGCAGCTATTTTGATCCAGTCTTTCTATCGTCAGACAACAGGTCAGTATTTAACACCATCTGCGATGAAAAATCTTTTAATTTCTACGGGAATTCCTCAGGGAGGAACGGTGACAGGTCAGAAGATAGGCCCTCTTCCTAATGTAAAGAATGCTATTGTTCAACTAGAGAGCAAGTTTGTGACACCTGTTAAGACTTTATCTGCTTTAGAGGTTAAGATTTATCCTAATCCATCCAGCAGTTCCATTGCTATTAAAAGTAATGAAAACAAAAAACTGGATGTAGAGATAATCAATCTTCAGGGGCGAACTGTGATTAAAAATTCGGTTTTACCTGATGAGAAGATTGATATTTCACAGCTGCCAACAGGTCAGTACATTATCAACATCAATGAAGGCCAGCGAAGAGTTGTTGAGAAACTGACAAAGCTATAATTTGAAAAGATTTTTAATTATACCATTTTACTTCAAACCAAACCCTCTCTCAGAACACTGAAAGAGGGTTTTTAATATCAATTTTTATCCTTTTTAGTTGGCAGGAACGCTGTTAAAATTAAGTGCTACTTTGATGTTCATATCAGAAGAAGTCTGATTTTTCAGCTCGTAAACCGTTCTTACGGTCAATCCTGTACTTTTTACAATTTCATCCAGATATCCTGTATCATTCAGATCCAGATTCAGGCTGGAAGAATTGGTAGATATATTGGATCGTGATGCAATCAGTCTTTCTCCTGTTCCATTAGATGAAACATATATTTTAACGGTTTTGAATGCACTCAGATTTCCTCCTGATGGTGATGCCACGGAGATTTTTGCATCTGAAATTCTTACGTCTTTAATCTTTGCATTGTTATTTCCTCCGAACCATGTCTGTACATTAGTAGCTGTTGCAGTGGAAGAAACTTCTTTATCTGCAGGCACTCCTGTAGAAACCAAAACATTCGTGGTGTATGGAAATGTATTCTGAACCAGCGACTGTACGGTACCGCAGCTTACGAGTACAGCTGACGCGGCCATTGCTGTTAGAAATATATTTTTCATAATATTAAATTTTAAACTTACTTACTGGTATAGTTTGCAGAAATTATACCAAAATAATTCCGCATTATTCTATACTTACGGTAAAACTTCCTTTGGTGTTTCCGGAAGCCATATTACTTTTCCCGATGATAAGCCAAACTTCTCCTTTTCCGGGAGTGTCATACGTGATTTCTCTTCCGAAAGGTCCGTCATAGTCTCCATTTGGAACTTTGATCTGATTGAAACGGATATTAAAATCTTTTTCTTTAGTAGAAATTTTTGCCTTAATATTCGGGCGGTCGTAATGGGTTAGTTTTAAAACCAATTCCTGATCATCTTTTGTAAACTGCTCTCCAATGGTAAGCGGAAGCTGGGTTGCATCTAAGGTTCTTACAATTTGGCCGTCTTTTTCATTTCTCATCACGCCTTTACGCAATACTTCTTTAGTAACCGGAGCATTGTTGATGATTGAATCTTTTACTCTCAATGCTGCAGAATCTGTTTTCACCGCAGAATCCGGCATTTCCGTTACAATGGTAGAATCTTTATCCTGAACTGCTGTAACGGCTGGTTCTTTTTTACACGAAATAATAATTAATGGAATTAATAATAAGCTTTTTTTCATAATATTAATTTTAAAAAGTGGATCAACATTTATGATGCTGAGCTCATTTAAATGCTAAAACTGTTCCAATCCGTTTATTGGTTTATTTTCCGGCTGCAATTCTTTTTCATCATTTGCGGCTGCCCATTTGAACGTAAAGTACATAAAGTTGAGCATCAGTCCCATTAAAACTGTAACACCCCAAGTTTTGGTATATTCCATCGGATAAATCAGCCGTACCACAATATCGGAGAAGAGACCAAAAGGATTATTAAGCACATCCCAGCTATTCCATCTCAAAAATCTACCAAGATAAACTCCAAAGCTGCTCATGAAAAGAAAGAACACTATGACTCCGTTGATGATATTTCTGTTACCATAATCAGAAAGCCGTTTTTCGATATCGTTAAGACTTATAAAACCGCAGATCAGCCCTGTCCATGCATAAGAAAGAATTACAATAAGATCATACCAGATCGGGATGGCATTTCTTGCTCGGAGATGAAAAAGATCTGTCAGAATATAGGGAGAATTGGGAAAAAATAATATCCAGACTATGATAATGGCCATCAGGGAGATTTTACTTCTGATATTAAAAGCGAGAATGAAAGAACTCAGCAATAAAGGAATCCACGCCAGCAAAAGATTCCAGTTGAGAAACAAAAACACTTTTGTATCACTGATATAATATCTGAAAGCTGAGAGGCTGAAACAGAATACAGTCATCAGGATCAATAGTATATTAATCTTAAATCTAGCGGATTCTACAAAGTTTTTCATGATATTTTATTTTATGGTCTGATAATAGATAATCTTTGAAAGGAATGTTTTGGATGTTTCATTTTTCACTTTATCCTGCAGTGTCTTTTTAAGTTTCTGATCCTTTTTTTCATCTGCGTATTTCAGGAGCGCTTTTTCACTGAAATTAACGGACGTTAAGTGATAATTGACTGCAAAATCTTTTCGTTTCATATTCTGAGCAGTAATAAAACCACCCCAATTGATATAGCTGCACACGAGAATGGTTGCGTAAAAATACCAGATCATGGTATTGACCAAGAAAATGTTTCTTTTCTGCCTTTGAATTTTAATAAAAGTGAGCGTTAAACCAACTAATGATAAAAGCAGGAATGCAAAAACGCCTAGTCTTTTATACGTAAATGCATAATTCACGATATACTCATAGTTTTTAAGGGCTGCGGAAATCACTAGAATAGCATTGAGGAAAATCCAGATTTTGGCTAATATTTTCAATAAACCTGCTTTTGGATCAAAATTAAAACCGGATTTAAAGTAAAACATGATCACCAGAATGGCCATCACGATAGACATGATCACGGCATTCACTCTTTCATGGGTTTCTTCGGATAGCTGAACAGGTGTTTTTACAGCTTCATAAAACTGTTCATAATTGTAGGTAATGATGAAGAAGACGAGTAAAATATTCAACAAGACAAAAGAGATTATTCCGCTTGTTCTTTCTGCATCAAGATCAAGAAAGGAATACGTAGCTTTTGGAATCCGGGAATCTTTACTGAACTCATTATCCAGAAAATGATTGTTTTTGTAGATGAGTTTTTCCACCGCATAGTTCCAGTAATTGAAAGCTATAAAAAAACCTAAAGCTGAAAGACAGAATAGCTGCCACAGATTAATATCGAGTTCATAATCTGTGAAAAGAGATGCAAAATGATCACTTCCCGCAGAATAAATTCCAAAGAAAACAGAAACCAGCACCAACGGAATCAAAATAAAAGCAAATGTCTTTTGCCATAATCCGGATACATTCTTTTTAGGCAGCCATTCATCAAAACTAAAAAAACGGCAGAAGGACGTACAGCAGTTCACAATAAAAACCGGAATTAAAAAGAGAATTTTCAGCCTTCTATTTTTGGATTTATATCCTAATAAAAGCAGTGAACTTGCTACCGCAATAAAGGATGCAAAATCTCCAAACCAGGCAAACGCAATGCTGGACAGAATACTTGTTGCAAAAAGGATATATAGTGCTCTGGTTTTATTTTTTTCTGGGGTTCTAAACAGCGTTAACAGGGCATAAACAATTCCCAGAATTCCGAGGTTAAGCCCTACCTCCTGATCATAAAAGACAATAACAAAGAGAAGGGCTGTAATGAATATATAATGATGTGTTTTCATGAGGTTAATTATTTATTATTTAAAGATTTAAAAATTTGAAAGGATTGAAAGATTTGATAGAAATTCAAAGTATATGGTGAGATAGATTAGAGCAATAGGAATATTGAGCAACAGAAGAAGGACAGAATTTCCGTTTCTTTTCTTTTCGGAAACATCACTAAGATATTCCATCAGTTCATATAAAGTAATCAGCAGATTCACTACAGCGGCTATTACCACATAATAAAACCCGAATATGATCAGAAATTCAGCTCTTGTGATCCAAAATAAAAGCAGCAAAGATGTGCCCAGCAAAAAGGAGATTAGAAATGTTTTTTCTCCCAACGGACTGAATTTTATTTTTCCCATCATCTTTAAGTTTTTAATGAAGAACTATTGTTTCTTTTTGTTGAATAAAGTCTTTCACATGATCATAATTCTGCCACAGCAGCCCTTCAAAATCCCAGTGATGAAAGGCTCTCATATTTTGTCCCTTTTTATAAGCCTTGATATAAATTTTCACATATTCCGGGAGAATAATGGTTCCTAATACGATTGCTGCCAAAAGGTGTGCATTGAGCTTACCGTTTCCGAGGAGCAGATACTGCATGGCAATTTCATCTTCGAAGTTGGTTCCACAGCCTGTAATCAGGTGGTGTACATCATGGTTTTCCATTTTGGGGATCATGGTAAAACCGTGTTTCCTGTAAAACTCTCCGAGCTTTCTGCCTAAAGAATCTTCCTGAAACTCCAACAGTTGTTTTTCATTAAACTGCCATTGTCTTTTTTTCTTTTTGAAATATTTTCTGTATAATTTTTGTGTTTTATCGTACACAAACAGCAGAAACTGAACGCGTATTTTTTTCATATTGTATTTATTTATTGCAGAGAATTAAGACCTATAATAGTGTAAGTGAATGCAATAGGAATGTTGGCTGTCAAAATGAGTATGGCTATCATACATTCTTTGAATTTTGATGTATTGATAGCACTATATATCAAAAGTCCAAGTATGCATAATAAGTTAACCGGCACTCCAAAAATGATTAACAAGTAGCCTGCTCCGGCAAACCCATCATTCTTTGTAATAAGTGCTCCTAAAAGGCAGAGAGTTCCCAATGAAAAAAATATTCCGAATACAGCCTTGCCTAGATTTATTATTTCTGAATCTTTCATGATTATTATTTAGAATTAATAGCAAACTTAATTTTAGTTTCCGGCAAACGGACTTCCGAAAATTCCTACGGCGAGTTCTATCCAGATCAATGCAAGGGCCAGTAAAATGAAAACGGAGATTAAAATTCTCTGGTATCGTTTCTTTATTCTGCTTCTTACCAGATTGATAAGAAAAGCAGTTGTAAAAAGTAAAGCACCTGCAATCAGAAAATCTGATGCAGACCAGTTCACTTCTTTTGAAATGAGATTTCCAACCAATGGAATACTGAGTAAAGCCGGCGGAAGGGAATAAATTGTGAGTGTTTTTTTTTTGTGTCATCATTTTATCAAGTTTAAAACTATAAAGTACTTTGTAATTCAAAGTTAAATTTCAAAAAAATATAGGTCTATCGTCCCAACAGCTTTTCAAGTGCATCCAGGTGTTCGGTAAAAGCCTGTCTTCCGTTCTGTGTAACACGGTAAGATGTTTTAGGTTTTTTTCCTACAAATTCTTTTTTCACTTCTATATATTCTGCTTTTTCCAGTGCATTGCTGTGGCTCGCCAGGTTTCCGTCTGTAATTTCGAGCAGGCTTTTCATTTCAGAAAAATCAACCCAGTCGTTAACCATAAGAACGGACATAATCCCCAGTCTTACGCGGCTTTCGAATTCTTTATTGAGTTGATTTATTTTAATCATTTTATCTTATCTTAATTATTCAGCAAACATTCCCAAGCGAAATATCTGCTTAATTCTACTGATTCTGCTGGTCAATAGCAAAACCATATCCTATATCATTATTTATATTTCTTATGCATGATCAATCCATACACAATATGCAAAACTCCGAAACCAACAGCCCAAAAAAGCAGTCCCCATCCTAAAAAGAATAAAGAAATAAGTCCTAAAACAATTTCAAGATATCCCAAATACTTTACATCCGTTAATGTATACCGTTCTGCAGCTACCAGAGCTAATCCGTAAAAAATAAGGGTAGCCGGTGCAATGAAAACAAAAAGATGATGATAAAGAAGCGCAAGGCAAAAGATTCCTCCTGCTATTAAAGGCACTGCAAAGGTAATCAAAAGTCGCTTTGTTGTAGCATCCCAGATCTTCAACCCTTTCTTTTTGCTTTTGTGGGCAGTAAAAATATAACCGCTAAGAACAGCAACAATCAGAATGGTGATTCCAATCAGAACAAGTTCTTTAACCAGTGCCGGTCCAAGAATATTTCTTTCTCCATCCAAATAACTGATTCCTTCTCTCTGAAAAACAAAATACACATATAGAGCACCAATAATTGCTGTTAAACCTGCAATAACTCCTGATAAGCCACTTAATGAAATAAATCTGGAAGAACGTTCCATCATAGAACGTATATGGGATAGGTCTTCGTGATAATTTTTTGAATCCATAAAAAGAACTTTGAATTACAAAGTTATAATTTATTTTCAATCTACCAATTATTTATTTTAAATTTTCAAAATATTTTCTGCAGAAAACCTCATCGTTCATTTTTCTATTGAAATAAAAAAAGAGAACCCAGCAGTTGCCGGGTTCTCAAGCATATATTAAAATCTGTACGTGTTTATAAAGGGTTCTGAACAATCAACGGATTGGCATTAATCTCTGTTCTTGGGATAAGGAATTCCCAACGTAAATCTGTGTTAGCAACTGTCATTACATTATTGGTCACTACCGAAGAGTGATTAGCTCCTGTTCTGTCCAAACCTTGATTCAGTCTCTTCAGATCTAAGAATCTAAAACCTTCTCCCCAGAATTCCAGTCTTCTGCTGTTGAGAATTTCTGTGATATAAGCAGCTCCTGTTGTAGCAGCACCTGTATAAGAAGGGTTTCTGTTTTTTGCAAATACATTGAATACTGCTTTAGAACCGGCTTCATCTCCTGATCTGGCCAATGCTTCCGCTTCAATAAGATACATTTCCGCAGACCTCATATAAGGAACATCCACTCTACTGTCTGCCTGACTTGCTGCAAGGAACTTCTGACCTGTATATGGGAATTTAGAATATGTTGAAGGCAATGCAAGTGCTGTGTGTGCTCCTGTCGGGTCAAAATTTTTCGTTCTAATATCTGTAGACGGAAATGATAAAAATAATTTGCTGTTAATAGCTTTTGGAGCCTGACGAATATTGGTAGAGTTAAAGTTTCTGGACATATAAGCACCAAAGTTTGAGAATGAATCTCCCTGATCTGCTATAATTGTAGCACCCCACATCCATTCGCCAACACCTGCCAAATTATTGAATCCGGCCGTATACGTCGCATTATCCATCAGAGCAAAACCAACGCGTGCTGACTGAGCTGCAGTTACAGCAGCTGCATAATTCCCTTGTGTTAATGCAACTCTGGCTTTCAATCCTAAAATCACTTTATCATTAAAGTGCGATTTTGTTGCTCTGGTAATGCCCGCAAGTCTGGTTGCGGCTTCGTTAAGATCTTTTCCGATCTGTGTATATACTTCTTCTACAGTATTTCTGGCCAAAGGTATTTCATTAGCTTCCAATCTGATGGGAACACCAAGTTGGGTATTATTTGTACCAGGAACATATCTTTTACCATAAATCTGAACCAGCATATAATAGCAGAACGCCCTGAATGCGTAAGCTTCTCCAATAGCGGTTTTAATAGTAGCAGCATCAGCTGCAGTAGGTGCAGGAACTGAAGGACCATTAGCTATAACCAGATTTGCATTTCTGATTAACGCATAATAAAACTGGTAAGGATAAAAATCATTAGAACCGCTTTCATTTACCTGATCCTGCCATCTTACAGTAGTAATATACCATCCGTTACCTGTAGAAGGAAAGACAAGATCATCTCCCAGAGCATCCATCATAATCATGATTCCACCCTGACCGTTTTGTCCCTGGCTATCATTTTGTCTGTAATACATATCTCTATGCATTCCGTTAATAATTGCCATGAGATTGGCTGCACTGGAATATGCTGCTTCCTCTGAAGCGGCAGTAGTAGGATCTGTTTCAAGGTAATCACTCTGACATGAAACCATTCCCGTGAAGACTGAAAGAACAACAGCCCATTTTATATATTGTTTTGCGATATTTTTCATACTTAATTATTTAAAAAGATACATTAAATCCTATAGTTACTACTCTTGCCGGAGTATATCTGTTTGATGCAGTACCATTAAAAGCCTGTGATGGCTCCAGCCCCTTTCTTGCTGTTTTACTCCAGATATTTTCACCGGAAACAAGAATTCTTAATCCTGTTACCCCAAGCTGAGATAATGTTTCCGGGCTAAAGCTGTAGCTTAATGTAGCCTGTCTGAATGTAAGAAAATCTGAGCTCACCAGCCATCTTGAAGAGTTTCCGGCATTTGAACTTGTATATGTTGATGAATTCAATGCAGGAACATCCGTGATCTGACCCGGAGTTGTCCATCTGTCAAGGATATCTGTACTTAATGCTCCACCCTGCGAGTAACTTGACATTAAAGCTGCATAATTGGAATCATACGTTTTTCCACCTAACTGATAAGTAAACATTGCAGTTAATGCCCATTGTTTATAAGTAATGGATGTTCCAAAGCTTCCGAACAAATCAGGGATTGCGGTTCCTGAATAGTCATACTTTGCTTTATTAAAGTTGGTGGTTACTTTTTGCCCGTTCACCGTTCTGATATCTGCAGCTGTTGTATTGGCATATGCATCTGCTGCCAAAAATAGTGGAGAACCATCAGCAGGATCTACCCCATACCATTGTCTCAACCAATAATCATATATGGAATGTCCTACAGAAATTTTCTTAGTTCCGTTGATGATTTCTGTTATTCCGTTAGAAAGTTCTGTGATCTGATTTTTAAGGGTTGACGCATTAGCATTGATATTCCACGTGAAGTTCTGAGTTCTAATAACATCTGCATTAATACTGAATTCGAATCCGCGGTTGTACATTGTTCCCACATTTCTGCTGATTGTGTTATCCGGAACGCCGGAAGAAACCGGAAGAGGAACCGGGAAAATCAAATCCTCAGTAACCCTGTTATAGTACTCTACAGATCCTGTAATTCTGTTATTCAAAAATCCAAAATCAATCCCTACATCAGTTTGCTTGTTAGCCTCCCATGTAATTGAAGGATCTGCCAAAAATCCAAATAAAATCCCAGGCTCCTGTGCATTATTATATCCTAAAGTATAGGTACTTTTGTACATATAATAACTATTTGTTCCATCATTTCCAACTTCTCCATAAGAACCTCTCAGCTTTAATTCACTGATAAGACTAGAATTGCTTAAGAACTCTTCCCCTTTCAATCTCCATCCGGCACCAAGAGACCAGAATGAATCCCATCTTACATCTTTAGCAAATCTTGACGAGCCATCCCAACGGATAGATCCTGAAAGCAAATATTTTGATTTATAATCATAGTTCAATCGTGAAAAAACCCCTTCTTTTCTATAGTTATCTGTACGCGAGGTAAGGGATGCCGGAGTTACAAAGTTTACCAGTTCATCATTGTCATCTACAATCTGACCTTTTTTATACCCATATAGGTATTCGTACATATACTTATAGTTTTCGTGTCCTAAAAGGAATTCAAAATTATGATCTCCAAATTTTCTTTTATAATTCAAGAGCTGATTCCAAGTGAAGGTCTGTTCCGTAAAGCTATATTTTTCTGCCGATCCTCCAGGAGCAGCATCTCCAATAATCTTATTTCCGTAAGTACTTCTTCTGTTATTTCTGATATCATATCCTGCATTGGTGGACAAAGTAAGATATGGATCCACTTTAATTTCTGCGTATGCTCTTGAAATAATATAATAGTTTTTAGAAAGATCTTTATTTAAAAGTGTTTCCTGAATTACGTTTCTTCCAGCTGCCGCATCTGCTCCTCTAGCACTTCCTGCATCATATACTACATTCCCTGCATTATCATAAAGAGTGGCAAATGTGTTAGGATCATGGGCATACGGGCTATAAATTGGCGCCATTGTTCTTGTCCATCTGTACGGGTTGATGTATGCTGAATTATTATCAGCTCCATCTACGGAGTTATTTCCGTTAGAAGAGACCCCACTGATACTTGTTCCTAATTTCAGCCAGCTTTTAACTTGTGAATCTACTTTTAATCTTGCAGTAAATCTTTCAAAATCTGATTTGATAAGATATCCTGTTTCATTGGTGTATCCTACTGAAGTAAAATAAGTTGTTGTATTGCTACCACCACTGTAGTTTACTTCATAATTCTGTCTGAAACCGGTATTCATTAAAGGCTTCTGCCAGTCCAAATCTGTATATTTAAGTTTTGCATCGGGATTTAAAATTCCATTAACAACCAATTGATTATCGGCCACATTAAAAACATTTGTTTTCAAAACCCCGGAAATTAATTGTGCTGTTGCATAGGCATTAGCATCTGCTACAGTAGTGCCGGGAATGGCAGTCATTCTTCCGTTTCTGATGGATTCCCAGATAAGAGGATAATATTGATAAACATTCACTCTATCATATTCAGGAATTGATCTTCCCACTGCTCCGGTGCTCATACTAAAGTTGAAGGCATCTTTTCCTTTTTTACCTGATTTTGTGGTGATCAAAACAACTCCATTGGCTGCTGCAGAACCGTACAACGAAGTGGACGCAGCATCTTTCAGGATATTGAATGATGCTATATCGTTGGGATTAATTGCTGCAAGTGATCCGGTATAAATAGTACCATCCACCACATATAAAGGTGATGTAGAAATTCCATAAGAGCCTATTCCGCGAATCTGAATACTTGGTGAGCTTCCTGGCTGCCCTGTACTGGTACTTATTTTAACACCGGCACTCGCTCCATCCAAAGCTTGCCCGATACTTGTGATAGGGCGATCTGCAAATTGCTTAGCTTTTACTTCGGTATTAGAACCTACCATTGTTTCCCTTTTTTGGCTCCCGTAGGCTACTACAACGATTTCATCAATCTTAGTATCCTGTGGTATGGTGTCACGTTTCGTTTTTTGAGCCTCCACCAGGTGTCCTCCTACAAAGAACAGCACAGCAGTGCTCAAGATTAATTTCATTTTCATATTTAACATATTTTAACAGTATTGAAGCAAATATATGTAATAAAAACTATTAAAAACACAACAAAAACAGTATTTCAATTAATTAAATTCAATTGATTTAAAATTTCAATCAATATTAAATTATTAATTAAAAAAATATGTTAAAATTGAGTTAAATTAGATTTTTAAAAATCATTGAATTATATAAAAATAGTTAAAACAATGACTATTTTAAATAAAAACAATGCTTAAAATAACAAATAAGCATTATTTTAACGAAAAACATTAAAATAAATCAACAACAACTATTAAATATAAAACCTTCAATATTATTCATTCAAACGGAAGAAGGCATAAAAAAATCCGGAGAAACAAAATGTTTCTCCGGATTGTATTTTGGTTAAAATTTAACTAATTCTTAATCTATAAAATGAAAATTATTTTACTCTCAGTCTTTCTTTAATAGACTCAATATTTTTCTTAGCAGAATCTTCAAGGATAAGACTTGCACTCATATGAATTCTTGCAGGCATTAATTCATTGAAATGATCTGTACCTTCCCATGAAACTTTTTTAATTAAAGCTAAAGCATCACTGCTTCTAGAAGCCAGCGTCTGTAAAAATTTCTCCAATTCCTCATCCATTTCCTGAATATTTGCTGAAACGGAATGATAGATATTATGTTGTTCTGCCCATTCAGCAGTTCTGAAGTCTGCATCAATAGCCATTGCAGAGAATTGAGACTTTCCGATTTTTCTTTCTACATAAGGACCGATTACAAAAGGGCCAATTCCCAGATTAATCTCTGTAAGCGCTAAAGCAGAATCTTTGGTTGCAAAACAATAGTCGGCTCCACATGCAATTCCTACTCCACCACCTGTAGTTTTTCCCTGAACTCTTACCACTACAATTTTTCCACAGTTTCTCATGGCATTTAAAACTTTTGCAAAACCACCGAAAAATTTCTTGGAAGCCTCCAGTTCTTCAATGGCTAAAAGTTCATCAAAGCTTGCTCCTGCACAGAATGCTTTCTCTCCAGCACTCTTTACCAAAATTGCTTTTACTTCATCTTTAGCTCCTTCCTGAAGGATGGTTTCTGCCAGTTTTTCTAAAATTGCTCCCGGAAGAGAGTTGCTTTTAGGAGTCCCGAAAGTTATTTCGGCAATATTATTTCTAATTTCTGACGCTACAAATTCGCTCATTTTTATTTTTATTGGATTCTTACAAAAATACGAAATACCACTCTTTCTGAGAAACTTAAAAAGGATAAATTCCATTATAAATGCACCATTCAAAAGATTCCCTTTACGTAGAAATACTGAGTGTTCAATTTGGTATTTTCTACTCTAGTACCCGATTCCTATTAATCGTTCCTTTGGCCTAAGAATTAATAACCAAAAGGCGGATTCTGAAAAGCCTGTAAAAAGAGTAGGAAATTTAAAACTAAATCATATTATCATGGAAGAGTACATTGGAATCGTAAAATTATTTGCAGGAAATTTCGCACCCAGAGGCTGGATGTTTTGTGACGGAAGCTTATTAGCAATTTCAAGAAATTCAGCTTTATTCTCTATTTTAGGAACAACATATGGCGGAGACGGTATTACAACTTTCGCTTTGCCTAACTTAAAAGGACGTATGGCTTTAGGAGCCGGCAATGTAAATGCAAACGAATTTTATCCTTTGGGAGTGGTAGCGGGTACTACACAAAACACACTTTTAGCATCCAATATGCCAAGTATGGGAAGTGGATTTCAGCTGAAAGTTGCCAACACAAATGCCAATTCATCAACTCCCAGCGCCACAACATCTATAGCCATTACAGGAAATCAGGTAGGTAGAGATTTCAATGCTGTTACAAGCTATGTAAACAATGTTAATCCTGACACTGCAATCAATGCTCAAAGTATTGTATATGTAGGACAAAATATACCTGTAAATAATATGCCGCCTTACCTTGGCTTAAACTATATTATCTGCGTGGAAGGCATCTATCCTTCAAGAAGTTAATATTTATAATCACCTAACATTTAAAACAAAAATCATGAAAAGCACTACTTTTTTAACCATTTGTAGTCTGCTCATTTCAATTTTTTCATTCGGGCAGACCAGTACAGAGCAATTTGAAACGGAATCGAACGGAAGTACAAGCTTCACCGATAATGGGGTCATTTTCAACATTATTTCGCATGTGAGTGTCTTTGACATCCAGGGAAATTTCCCGGGAACAGGATGGAGCGGAACAGCAAATGACAATAGATATATTGATAATTCTAACGATTCTCAATCGCCACCATCCTTCAGTATTAAAACAACTTCAAATTTGTTTAAAGTAAACAGGTTCTGGATGTATCTTTCAGCATTGAATCTGGATCTGAATGTCTCAGGAAATATTACTGTAACAGGAAAGCTGAGTGGAGTGACAAAATTTACCCAAACAAAAACTACGGGGTTCGCAACCTCACTAGGTTCTACAAACGGATATACTTTGATTGACCTAACGAACCTGAACGGGCAAAACTATTCGAATATTATAATTGATGAGCTTCAAATCACTGCGAACGGAGCATTCAGATATGTAGCTCTCGATGCCTTTACCTGGGTAAAAGACAGCAATCTGGTATTGGGTACTTCAGAGATTAAAAGCACTAAAAAGGACCTGACTGTTTATCCTAATCCAACCAACGGTTTATTATCTGTTACAACTGAGAAAGCCAGTGAAGCAAAAGTATACAGTATGGATGGTAAAATGCTGAAAACAGTACAAACTCAGAAGGGAAATAATGAAATTAATATTTCTGAGCTTCCAAAAGGAGTTTACATCATCAAAACAGCGACAGAATCTACCAAAGTAATTAAAAACTAATATTGCATAAGTTCCACATTCTCTATAAAGATTCTAATTCATGAATGACAAATCCCTTTCCAAGAAGGGGTTTCGTCATTTTTTTAATGCCATAATATATTTGTCTATATAAAGCTGTTTCTCTTTTGATTTATATTGCTGAATATATCTTGGATGCTCCAGAACCGTCATTGTATCAAACAGTTTTGCTTCTTTATTTAATTTTGAAATAAAATCGGCATTCTTTTTCCCGAGAATAAAGACTTCTGATGTATCGAGATTAAGACTGAGATGTCTCTTCAAAGATTCAATCATAAAATCTTTTACCTCTTCGAACAGTTTCCTGTCATCATAGTAATTAGCATTAAGCCATCCTGTTTTTGTTTTTCTGACAATAGCCAAAGGGAACGGAGAATTGATATAAATATCTTTATAAAAAAGATCAGCACCACCATATTCTTCAATCATATCATACATAAAAACAGAAGAGACTTCGTGAGTATAAGCAGATTTCATTCTTATTCCACAGACACTTTCAAGTCTTTTTGTATCGGTAAAAGGAACTCCGGTAACTCCTGCTCCATGACGGCTCGGATTAATCCCAATCATGAATTTTCTTCGGGATGAATCATCATAATACTTATGATAAAATTTCTGCATGATTGTCATCGTTTCCGGATTATCTAAATACGGATTCAATACCTGAAACCCTTTAGGAAGATTTCCATTATAACTGAGGTTTTTATTGAATTCAATGATGTGGTCTGCAAAAGTTTTGTTCATAACTGTTTTATGTCTTAACGTTTTCTGATTTTCCAAAGTAATCAGTTCTGATGTGTTCCCGTATTCTAAATGCTGTCGGAGTTCGTTTATTGTATTAAAGTTAATTCTTTTTATTCATAAAAAAGTCCCTATCAACTTAAATTGAAGGGACTATAAATTTATATTTTATTTTGAATTATATCAATCCAAACTGCTGGAAGTGGTGCGTGAAATGCTTTTTATGCATCAGTTCCCACATTTCTTTATTCAGCTTACCGAAAACGTAATTCATGTGTTCTGCCTGTGGATTTTCTTTGTAATAGATCACAAACTTTTTCAGGTTATCCATGAATGATAGTTTTGCTGCTTCCAGATTTTTGTGTGTTGGTTCCGGAAGTGAACCATCCTGTGGAAGGAACGGTGCTGTAAATTCTTTCGGCATTGCTCTGTGATTGTAAAGAGAATCCTGCCATTTTTCAAGATGTTCTTCAGGAGTAAAGCATTTTTCCGCCTCAGGTTCTCCAAAACTTACCAATACAGCTTGCTCCAAATGTTCCAACATCTGCTGAGGAGACATTTTCCCCCAAAGAGCAGGTGTAGTTTCCGTTAGCCCATTCAATATTTTCTGAACGTTTTTCACATTCAGATCAATGAAAGGAGATTGCTTTGCTACCAACGTAAGAATCGTTGCTACACAGACAACTTCATCTCTTTGATTCACAACCTCAACCAGCCATTTTACAACACCGGAAGGAATGTTTCTTCCTTTTACTCCTCTGTTGATTTTTTCTTTTGCTGTTAAATACACTGTGATAGTATCTCCGGCATATACCGGTTTGAAGAAACTGCAATCCTCCAATCCATAGTTGGCAATAACTGGTCCTTTTTTCCCTGAAACGAATAATCCTGCTGCTGCTGAAAGAATGAAGTACCCGTGGGCAACAGTTTTATCGAAGATAGTACCTGTTAAACTTGTAGCATCGGTATGGGCATAGAAATGATCCCATGAAACATTGGAGAAGTTTACAATATCTGCATCGGTAACTGTTCTACCTGCTGTTTCTAAAGAATCTCCTACTTCTACTTCTTCGAAATATTTCTGGAAAGGATGCTTATCTGAGAATTTTTTCTCTGCTCCCTGCTGATAGATCTTAGTAATCGCTTTAAGTACATCAGGTGATCCCTGAATGGCTGTTTTCTGTAAGAAAAAATGAAGACCGCTTAATCCTCCCATTTCCTCACCACCACCTGCTCTACCAGGACCTCCGTGCATCAATGTAGGAAGTGGAGAACCGTGACCTGTGCTTTCTTTAGCATTATCTCTGTTTAGTACAAAGATTCTTCCGTGCTGGGAAGCCATTTTCCAGGAAGTTTCAGCGATAAAGTTCTCGTCATGAGAAATGATAGATCCCACTAAACTTCCTTTTCCTCTTTTTGCCAATGCAGCGGCTTCTTCAGCATCTTTATAGGGCATTAATGTAGATACCGGTCCGAAAGCTTCTACATCGTGAGAGATATTTTTTTCGAAAGGTTTGTCATTCAGGAATAGTTTCGGACTCATAAATGCTCCATTTTCGTAGTTGGCATCTACCAGTTCGTGTTTTCCATCATAGACAAGTTCTGTTTCTGATTTTAATAGGTTTACTTTTCTCAGAACTTCTTCATACTGCTGTCTTCCTACTAAAGATCCCATTTTGGTTTCTCTGCTTAATGGGTTGCCGATTTTCGTTTGATCCAAAGCTTTAGACAAAGCATTCTGAACGTCACCAATTAAGTGTTCAGGAACGATAATTCTTCTGATCGCTGTACATTTCTGCCCCGCTTTTGTTGTCATTTCGTTACGAACTTCTTTGATGAATAAATCAAATTCCGGAGTTCCCGGTTTTGCTTCCAATCCAAGGATAGAACAGTTCAAAGAATCTGCTTCCATATTGAAACGAACGGCATTTCCTGCAATGGATGGAAGTGATTTTAATTTTCTTCCTGTATTGGCTGAACCTGTAAATAATACAGAGTCTCCGTCCTGTACATAATCTAAAATATTCCCCGGTTCTCCACATACTAACTGTACGGCACCTTCAGGCAATACTCCACTCTCAATCATATCCTGAAATACCGCATTGGTAAGATAAGATCCGAAAGGAGATGGTTTTACAATAGAAGGAACACCAGCTAATAAAGAAGTAGAAAGTTTTTCCAACATTCCCCATACTGGAAAGTTATAAGCGTTGATCTGTACAGAAACACCTTCGCTAGGTGTTAAAATATGAGTTCCTAAGAAAGTTCCGTTAGCAGAAATTTTCTGAGTGTCTCCATCTACCCAAAATGAAGTATTAGGAAGCATTCTTTTTGCTAAACCTGAGTAAGTAAAGAAAGTTCCAAAACCTCCTTCAATATCAACCCATGAATCAACGTGGGTAGCTCCTGTTTTATATGATAGATCATAGTATTTTTTCTTTCTTTCCAACAGGTAAAGTGCTACTTTTTTCAGCATTTCCCCACGGTCATAGAAAGTCATTGAAGAAAGGTTTTTATATCCTACGGTTCTTCCGTAGTCAAGAGCCTGTTCAAAATTAAGCCCTTCTGTATCGGAAACAGCTACCTGCTCTCCTGTAACGGCATTGTACAAAGGAACTCCGCTTCCGGTACCTTCTACCCATTGTCCGTAGATATAGTTTTTTAACTTTTCCATATAGTTTTTTTACTTTTTACTTAAATTACTCTTTTTAATAAAGTTTCTAATAATCAAATAAGGGATAAATAGTACCAGCCAGCCGTCTAAAATGATGACAATTTCAACAAACAACATGTAAAAATTGTCTTTCTGCTTTAATTCAGCAATTACCTCATCTGATTCAACATGTTCCAAAGCATCCGAAATTCCTATTGACTCTTTTACAAAGTGAAAACCTAACGTATTCACAATGATGATCGTAAGCAATATTAAAATCCAGTATTTTTTCAGAATCTTTATCAATGAAACTGATTTATTTCGGTTCCTGATATGGAAACATTTTCACTAATCCTTCATATAAGCTTCTGTGAAGAATGGTTGCATGATTGTCTGTTTCCATCATTTTATATTCCAGTGTCCAATTTTTCTTTCCTGCTTTTTTCAAAACATCGTAGAAAGCTTCAGCATCCTTTATCATTACAGGATGTTCTCCTTTCCCTACAGAAACATAAACAAACTTTTTCGTATCCGGTAATTTTGAAAGCAGTTGTGGGGTCTGTTTTAAAAGACTTTCGTCATCCCACCACAAACTTGGACTGATGATAAAATAATTATTAAACATTTCCGGTTTTTTCAAAAGGATTTCTGTCGCCAAAAGTCCTCCCAAAGACTGACCAAAAAGGTATTTATCTGTTGTTTTAAACTGACTTTCCACATAAGGCTTTAATTCCTTTTCCATGAATTCAATAAACTTATCAGAGTGCCCTGTTGTAGGATAATCTTTCTGCAAGTCTTTTAAATCCGTATGAAAAGTAAAGTCTCTTTTTCTGTCTACATTAGCAACTCCTATTACAATGGTTTCCGGCATGGAATACATCTGATTAAAGAATTGTACTAACCCTGTCACATGAATAAAATCTTCATTCATACTTCCATCCAACAGATAGATCACCGGATATGATTTTGTTTTATCATATCCCTGTGGAAGATAAATATTCAGCGTTCTGTCTTCATTTAATGTTTTGGACTTAATGGTCCTCACTTCTCCTATTGTAAGTGGTTTTGTAGTAACCATCTGTGCAGACAGTGTACTCCCCACCGCAAACATTATACTGCATGCAAGTGCAATTTTTTTAATCATATTTAATTTTATTAAACCTAACGGGTTTTAAAAACCCGTTAGGTTTGATTATTAGCAATTATTCAAAATTTAAAAAGTCATATTCAATAATAGACTTATGATAATTTCTAAAAATTTCTACCGAATCAAAATACCGCATGATTTCCTTTCTATCCAATTTACTTTCTTTTTCAGGAGTTATATATGAATTATACGAAGAATGCCTCCATTGATCAATACTATTTACAAACCCGTGATTAATCGGATTATTATGGATGTAATGGAGAACTTTCAATAAATATTTCTCATCTGATATTTTTTTCCGTTTTACCGCATTCAAAAAAAGAGCACCTTTCCTATTATATCTTTTGTTATAAGCTTTAGCATATGCATTCAATAAATTACTAAAACGCTTCATTAAAAACTGATGCTCATTTTCACTATTCACATCATTAAAATTCTTAAATCTTAACAACAAATGAAAATGATTAGGTAATAGACAATAAGCATAAATATCAGCTATCGGAAGAATATATTTTTCTACCTTTTCCAGAAAAAATTGATAATTTGATGGTTCACGAAAAATAACTTCAGTCCCATTTACATGAGAGAAAATGTGATATGCTCCTTCAAATTCAAAATTTTCTGTATTAATCATTTTAAATCTGGTATTAATTTAAATCTAACAGGTTTTAGAAACCTGTTAGATTTTCTTTTATCCTATTATTTTACATCATCCCAGATGCTATAATCCACAATTTTGGTTGGGATCTGCTGGACGTATTCTGTAAAAGGATCACAAGGCAAGATGGCTTCTTTTCCTTCTCTTGCCAGCTCCTGATATAGTTTTGTTCCTTCTGTTTTCCAATGAATCATTTCGTCTGAAACATCACGGATAATTTTTGCAGGGCTTCCTACAACCAGTTTTCTTGGTTCGCATCTGAAATTGGCGGGCACAAAAGCCAGTGCTCCCACGATACTTTCGTCACCAATATAGGCTTTATCCATTACTACCGAGTTCATTCCAATCAGACAGTTCTTTCCGATATGCCCTGAATGAATAATAGCTCCGTGTCCAATGTGTGCTGATTCTTCCAGGATAGTTTCTATATTCGGGAAAACGTGAAGAGTACAGTTTTCCTGTACATTGGCTCCGTCTTTAATGATAATTTTTCCCCAGTCACCACGAATTACCGCATTGGGACCGATATATACTTCTTCGCCTATTTCTACATTCCCGATAATGACTGCCTGTGGATGAATGTAAGCAGTTCGTTTTATAATGGGACGGATTCCGTGGTATGAGTAGATGTTCATATTTGTTAGAGATCAGATAGTAGATTTCAGATGTCAGACATTTTTCTCACTCTAATCTCTTTATCTTTTTAATTGATTACACTTTTTCGATGACCATTGCATATCCTTGCCCGACACCGATACAAAGGGTACACAATGCATATTTTTTATCCTGCTTCTGAAGTTCTATTGCAGCAGAACCTACTATTCTCGCTCCGGAAACTCCCAGTGGGTGGCCGATGGCAATAGCTCCTCCATTAGGATTTATTCTTGCATCGTCATCTTTTAAACCTAAGCTTCTTGTTACTGCAAGCGCCTGTGCTGCAAATGCTTCATTGAGTTCAATGATGTCCATATCTTGAAGAGAAAGATCTAATCTTTTCAATAGTTTTTGGGCAGCTTCTACAGGTCCGATTCCCATAATTCTTGGTTCTACACCCGCTACGGAAGATCCCAGAATTTTTGCCTTTGGTTTTAAACCATATTTTTTAACGGCTTCTTCACTTGCTAAAATCAAAGCGGCTGCACCGTCATTCATTCCTGAAGCGTTTCCAGCTGTTACTGTTCCTTCTTTTCTGAAAGCCGGACGAAGTTTTGCCAACCCTTCCATTGAAGAAGTTGGTTTGATGAATTCATCTTTTTCAAAAACGATTGGATCTCCTTTTCTCTGAGGAATCTCAACTTTTACAATTTCTTCTGCCAGTCTTCCGCTTTCCTGAGCTTTTGTAGCTTTCTGCTGAGACCAAAGGGCAAATTTATCCTGATCTTCTCTATTAATATGGTGAATATCTGCAAGGTTTTCTGCAGTTTCTCCCATTCCGTCAACTCCGTATAATTCTTTCATTTTTGGGTTGATGAAACGCCATCCGAAAGTAGTATCAAACATCTGACTGTCTCTACCAAAAGCTGCACTTGGTTTTGACATCACATAAGGAGAACGTGTCATATTCTCTACTCCTCCAGCAATATAAATTTCTCCTTCTCCTGCTGCGATGGAACGAAATGCATTGGCTACAGCAGACATTCCTGATGCACAAAGTCTATTAACTGTCTCGCCACCGATTTTATAAGGAAGACCAGCTAATAAAAGTCCCATTCTTGCAACATTTCTGTTATCTTCACCCGCCTGATTGGCACATCCGAAAATAACGTCTTCAATTTCTTCTACAGGAACTTCAGGATTTCTTGCTACCACTTCTTTGATCACAATAGCAGCTAAATCATCAGCTCTTACTTCTGATAACCCTCCCTGTAATTTTGAAATGGGAGTTCTGACATAGTCTATGATGTATACGTTGTTCATAATGTTATTTAATATAACAATCTAGTAATGTATAACAATACCGGATTTATTTGTTTTTATTTCTTAGTTCTAAAACCTGTTTTAAAGTATAGGGTTCATATTTGAAATCTTGTCCGAACATTCTTTTGGCGTTTTCTTCAATGGTAGAATCGAAGCCAGCTTCTTTTCTTCTTTTATTAACATTCTCAAGATCTTTGACAGGCCAAACAAAGCTGATGAAGACTTGTTTTCCATCCTTATCTTTTGTCATTTCTCCTTTTCCCTGTGTTCCATAGATCTGCTCTTTGTCCTCATCCATCAAAGATCTATCTTCCATCATGGCAACCAATGTGAAAGGAATTTCTTTATTTTTTCCGGCTTCCTTAATGAGAGGCAGGTATTTTCCAATTTTGGTTGAATGCTGGATCACGAACCAAGCTGCCTTATTTGTAGGTTCCCCAACCAATGTTTTTCCAGGATAGCCATATTGAGCAATAATATTTTCGATTTTCTGCATGTTCAAACTATCCTGTTCTGCCACCAGCAGCCAGTCTTTCTTTTTGAATTCTTCCTGGTCTATATTCAGATCTTTCAGCAGCTGTTCTTTTTTCTCAGGAGTTATCCCGGTATGAAAAAGCTTTCTGTATCCCTGATCTGTCTTCATGATAGCATCAAGTTCTTTTTTCAAAGATTCGTTCACTTTCTGCTGAGCATTCAACAGAAGGGTTGAAATCCCAAAGAGCAGTGCAACTATTTTTCTCATTTTGTTTGATTTGGTTTCTGGTTAGTTTTTTTATAATTCTGTTACTTTTTTCCCGATTTTGTAGACTGTTCCTACAAATTTTGCGATCAGTTCTTTATTTTGATTGGTAATTTGAATGTCATACACGGCTGTTTTTCTGGTGTCATTCACCAAAATACTTTCCGCCCTGAAAATATCGCCTTCTTTTCCTGCTTTGGTAAAGTTGATGATACAATTCAATGCTACAGCAGCATCACCGGTATTGTTGGAAGAGAATGCCAGCGCAGAGTCTGCAAAAGCAAAGGTAACTCCACCATGAACTGTCTTAAGCCCATTCAGCATCTCCTTCTTGATCGGCATTTCTATTAAACAGTAATTTTCTTTTACTTCAATCATTTTAATATTCATCCACTGGGAAAAATAATCCTGATTGAACATATAATCTGCTACTTGTCTTGGATTCATTTCTATTAATTATATGTTTGTTATTTCTTCATACAGCTCATCTGATAATCTGTCGTAAACATTCATTGTTCTCCCCAGAATAATCTGCCCGTATGAAAGGTTTTCCGAATCTGATGCATTTTCAGAGGGATAGGATTCGTTTAAATCAATTCCGTTTTCGTCAGCCAATCTTTTGATCAGCTCTTTATATTTTCCATTAAACTTTCCTAATAGCTCAAGCCTTTCCGGCTCATCAACAGAGCAGGCTTCCTGAGTTAAGTATTCTTTCTCAATTGAAAGCCTCGTCTCCAGCTCCGCTCTGAATTCATCTATATTCATTTTTTTTAATGTAACAATTTAGCAATCTATCAGTTTACTAATGTTTACAAAATGATGGGCAAACTGGTAGATTGGTACATTTTTATAATTTACGAAGCAAAGGACTTTGCCTGTATCTTTCTTCCTGATATTCTCCGTAAAGGTTCTGAAGGGTTTCGGAGATTTTTGCATACCCGATTTCTTTACCCCAGTTTAATAATCCTTTTGGATAATTAACCCCTTTTTGCATTGCCAGCTCGATATCTTCATCATTGGCAACTCCTAATCTTTTTGCTTCAACCGCTTCATTGATCAGCATGGATATGATTCTTAAGAAAATCTGCTGGTATAAGGCTTCATCTTTCTGAGCAACAGGTTTTTCTGCTCCTTCGCTGTAATTGTAGAAACCTTTTCCTGTTTTTCTGCCGTGAAGTTTGGCTTCAGACATTCTTTGCTGTAGTAATGAAGGTTTGTATTTCGGATCGTAGAAATAATCTTTGTAAACTGTAGTTGTTACCGCAAAGTTGACATCCACTCCAATAAGGTCCATCAATTCGAAAGGTCCCATTTTGAAGTTCCCTAAAGTTTTCATTGCATCATCCACCTGTTCTGGTGTTGCAATATTTTCTTCAACAATTCTCAAGCCTTCTCCGTAATAAGGTCGGGCAATTCTGTTGACGATGAACCCGGGAATATCTTTGGCGATAACAGGAGTTTTCCCCCACTCTTTCATGAGGTTGTAGATTTTTTCTGCTAATGTATTTTCTGTTAATAAGGATGGAATTACTTCCACTAAAGGCATCAATGGAGCCGGATTGAAAAAGTGAATTCCGATGAAACGCTCCGGTTTCTTTAGTTCTGCACCCAGAGAGGTGATAGAAATGGATGAGGTATTGGAACTTAAGACACAGCTCTCTGAAACATAGTTTTCAAGTTCTGTAAACACTTTGGTTTTGATCTCTTTATTTTCTATGATGGCTTCAATGATGAGTTCACAATCTTTGAAATCCTTCAATTCTGTAGCAATGGAAATATTAGCCAAAATTTCAGTCATTTTTTCTCCCGAAATTTTTTGTTTATCAACTAATTTGGTTAATGTTTTTTCCAAACTTACCGTTGCCGTTTCTACTTGTTTTGCATTGGCGTCATACACCCAAACTTTGCATCCGTTCGTTGCGGCTACCTGTGCAATGCCGATTCCCATGGTTCCGGCACCGATAATTCCTACATTCATTTTTACTTGTACAATGTATTAATGTAAAATGTATTCATGTAAATCGTTTTAAAATCATTAATACATTTTACATGAATACATTAATACGAGATTTATTTTCCTTTATAATTAGGTTTTCTTTTCTGTAAAAAGGCATTTACTCCTTCTATGAAGTCTTCTGTGCCTGCAGCTTCCTGCTGAAGATCTCCTTCCAACTCCAGCTGCTCTTTCAATGTATTGGTATAAGAACTGGCAAAAGCTTTTTTCGTAAGCTTAAGCGCTGCTGTAGGCATGTTGGCCATTCTTTCAAGGATTTCCATAGATTTTGGAACGAATTCTTCTTCAGTGAAAACTTCAGCAACCAAACCATGCGCTTTAGATTCTTCTGCAGATAATTTTTTACCGGTAAATGCTAAATAATTAGCCAATTGTCTTCCTAACAGTTTCGGTAAAAAATAAGTTCCTCCTGTATCAGGAATCAAACCGATATTTGAAAATGCCTGAGCAAAATAGGCTTTCTCATTCGCTAAAACGAAGTCAGATATTAAAGCCAACATCGCTCCGGCTCCTACTGCAGGACCGTTTACTAAAGCAATAACTGGTTTTTTGCAACGGGTAACTTCTAACACTAAAGGGTTATAATAGTCTACCACAATTTTTCTGATGATGTCATGATCGTGATGTTCTGTACCTACCACAAAAGCTTCATCCAGATTCTGACCTGAGCAGAACGCTCTTCCTCTTCCGGAAATGGCAACACATCTTACCGTTTCATCTTCGCTGCATTCTTTAACAAAGTCTCTAAGATCTGATAAAGCCGGCTTAGTAAGGGCATTCATGGTTTCCGGTTGATTAAGATATGCTATTTTAAGCTTCCCGTCAAAATGCGTTTCAATATCAAGTTGTGTATACATAGTTTTTATTATTTTATTATTTAACAACGTACTAATTTAACAATATAAATTAACGTAACCGTCTAATAATTTAACATTCTAACAATTCCTTCGTTATGCTTTGCATAGCCGTAAAGTTTGTTTGGATTGATGAATAACTCATCAATGGCATTTAAAATAATCAAAGGGTTCCAGACAGTCTAAACACTGATAAGATGCCTTACACAAAGTAGACCCGAATCTGCTGATCTGCTTGGTATGCTCGGAACCGCAACGCGGACATTTTTTCGGTTTCCCAATGTGATGTTCATCTGCTCCTTTTTCCGGAGGTGTAATTCCGTACACACGAAGTTTTTCTCTTGCTTCATCAGTAATCCAGTCTGTTGTCCAGATTGGAAACATCTTGGTTACTACTTTCGCTTCCCATCCGTTTTCTTTCATGATTTTCATGATGTCTTCCTCAATGGTAAACATAGCGGGACAGGCAGAATAAGTAGGCGTAATCGTTACTTCACAAGAATTCTCACTGGTAATTTTCGCCTCTCTTACAATACCTAATTCCACAATATTGATTACCGGGATTTCCGGATCGGGAACCATTTCTAATATTTCTAAAGGATTTTTCAATCTTTTTATCTTATTTTTTTAACGTCAAGTGGCGCTAATTTTTTTGACAGCTAAATGTTTTTAAGTTCACAAAGACATTCACTTAACAAAGTCAACAAAAATAATTTACCAGGTACACCCAGGATATGCTCTCTGCATATACTGAAGTTCACAAAGGATAAATCCGAAATACTCTGTATGGTATCCTGTTCTTGATTTTGGCTGCATGAAAGGATTTTCCGGATATTCTAAACCGAAATCTGCAAAATCTTTCTTTGTAACAGCAATGAATTCTTCGTAAAGCGCATCTGCATTTGGAGCAATATTTAAAGCAACCAAATCATCTTCGCCTTCTGTTTTGGCAAAAAGACCTTTTGTATACTCCCAGATATTTTCAATAGCTTTTACCAAACGTTCACGGCTTTCTTCCGTTCCCTGTGCGAATATTTTCATCCATGACGCAGCGTGAGTATAATGATACCTTACTTCTTTCAATGATTTTTGAGCAATGGCAGCCAATTCTTCATTAGCAGAGTTTGACAGTGCCTCATACATCAGTTTTTGATATACAGACAATACATATACTTTCAAAATAGTCTGTGCATAATCTTCATTAGGAAGTTCTGTCCAATGTGCATTCACGTATTCATGCTCATATCTTAAAAATGCGATATCATCTTCACTTTTTCCGTTGTCTATCACTCTTGAAGCATAAACGTAAAAGTTATTAGCCTGACCTAGTTCATCCAACGCAATATTCGTTAATGCAATATCTTCCTCCAGATAAGGACCTTCACCGCACCACGCAGACAAACGCTGCCCCATAATGAAACTGTCGTCTGCTAGTTTTAATAAATAATTATATAATGGGTTCATTATTTTAGCTTTTGGCTTTTGGCATATAGCTTTTGGCAAATTGCAAGCAGCTAACAGCCAATAGCTGTTTTACATATTTTTTACGTCGTTTGGAATCTCATAGAACGTTGGGTGACGGTATAGTTTATCATCAGCCGGATCAAAGAAAGCTTCTTTATCAATCCCTTCTGAAGTCACAATATATTTGCTTGGAACCACCCAAACAGAAGTTCCTTCTTTTCTTCTTGTATAAACGTCTCTTGCATTCTGCAAAGCCATTTCTGCTGTTGGTGCCTGTACAATTCCAACGTGTTTGTGAGATAATCCCGGTTTAGTCTGAATAAACACTTCCCACATATCTAAATTTGCCATATTAAAATTAATTTAACAATGTATCAGTGTACCAGTTTAACAATGAGATGCTTCGACAAGCTCAGCATGACAATGATTGTTACATTTTTACATTGGTATATTGTTACATTATTATATTACTTCTTTTTGTTGTTTCTCTGCAAAAGCTGCCGCTGCTTCTTTTACCCACGAATTTTCTCTTTGCGCTTTTCGTTTTGTTTCAATACGCTTCTTATTGCAAGGGCCGTTTCCTTTTAAGATTTCCATGAATTCATCCCAGGGAAGTTCTCCGAAATCATAATGCTGTCTTTCCTCATTCCATTTCAGATCTTTATCCGGAATAGTTAATCCTAAGAATTCAGCCTGAGAAACAGTAACATCGATAAATCTCTGACGAAGGTTATCGTTACTTTCTCTTTTTACTCTGTAATTCATAGAGATTTTAGAGTTTGGCGAGCTGTCATCGTTAGGCCCGAACATCATTAGAGCCGGCCACCAGAAACGGTTTAATGAAGCCTGAGCCATTTCTTTCTGTTGTTTTGTACCACGGCATAGCGCCATCAGAATCTCATACCCTTGTCTTTGGTGGAAAGATTCTTCTTTACAGATCTTCACCATTGCTCTCGAATAAGGTCCATAAGAGTTCCCCATCAGCATTACCTGATTCATAATCGCAGCACCGTCTACCAACCAACCGATGGCACCGATATCAGCCCAGCTCAAAGTAGGATAGTTGAAAATACTTGAATATTTTGCTTTTCCTTCCAGCATATCATCATAGGTGGCATCTCTGTCTGCTCTGATGCTTCCATCTCCTAAAGTTTCAGTGGCAGAATAAAGGTATAAACCATGACCTGCTTCATCCTGAACTTTTGCTAAAAGAGCCATTTTTCTTCTCAATGAAGGTGCTCTGGAAATCCAGTTAGCTTCCGGCAGCATTCCTACAATTTCGGAATGGGCATGCTGTGAAATCTGACGAACCAATAATTTTCTGTAATCATCCGGCATTACATCTTTTGGTTCTACTTTATTTTCTTCGTGAACGTATTGAACAAATTTTTCTAAGTCCATTTTTTTGTCTTTTTGTAAAATGTAAAAAGTATTAATGTATTCATGAATACAATTTACATTCAATCGTTAATACAATTTAAACATCATAATTAAGCATCACCACATTGGTTGTAGGGTGACATTGGCAGGTAAGAACGAAGCCTCTGGCTACTTCTTCTTCGGTAAGCGCATAGTTTTTCTCCATGAAAACCTCTCCTTCCAGAACCTGCGCCTTACACGTACAGCAAACGCCTCCTTTACATGCGAAAGGAACCGGAAGCTGATCTTTCAATGCTTTATCTAAGATACTCTCTTTTTTAGAATTAAGATGGAACGAATATTCATCATCATCAATGATTACCGTTACCATACTTTCAATATTGGCAATTGCCTTGAATTCATCACTCATTTCCTCCGTATTTTCTTCATCCGGAGCGGTGAAATATTCAAATAGAACCTGGATAGCAGGCACTTTTTTATCTTTTTTCAGATAATCTGCGATCCCTTTAATCATTTCTGAAGGTCCGCAAATGAAAAAGGTAGCTTCTTTTACATCAATATCTGTATACCTTTCAAACAGTAAATCCAGTTTTTCCGGAGAAATTCTTCCTTCAAAAATAGGATCTTCATGTTTTTCACGGCTTACTAAATAAACAACTTTCAATCTGCCGTTAAAAGTTTCCACCAGTTTATCAATTTCACCCTTTTTCATCACATGATTCATGCTTCTGTTGCTGTAAAACAAATAAGCGTTTGAATTCGGTTCCTGATAAAGGCTTTCTTTAATATTAGATAAAACAGGGGAAATTCCGCTTCCTGCAGCCAGCCCCACATAAGTTTTCACGTTTGTCGGGTGATAAGAAGTGTTGAAACCACCCATTGGCGGCATTACTTCCAGCACTTCATCCATGTGAAGGTGTTCATTGAAATAACCTGATACTTTTCCGCCTTCAAGCAATTTCACCAATACTTCCAGCGTATTGCCTTTTTCACTCGGAGCGTTGCAGATAGAATAAGAACGTCTTTCTTCATTTCCGTTGATCATCATTCGGAAATTCAGATACTGCCCTTGTTTGAATCTGAACTTATCTTTCAGTTCTTCAGGGATTTCTACCGCTACATTCACTGCTTCGGAAGTATCTTTCTGAACTTTAACTGTTTTAAGTTTATAAAATGAATTCATTATTTTTTTAGTATTCTATTAATTTTTCCACCTTCGCACTTTGGCAGGCTGTCCTGGGCATGAATTTTTACTTTGGTTGTAATTCCTACCCTCTTTTTTATTTCGTTTTCTATATTTTTTCCAAAGTTCCCGACAAAATTAAAATAATCATCGGTATTGGCTTCTATTTTCTGAGTTTTTACCAATTCATCATCTATTTCTACATCTATATCCAAAGCGATACACATGTGCTCTTTTTCTACTGGCGTAAGATAGTAATTCGGAACCACACCTTTCACATAAGAAAAAGCATCTTCGATCTGGCTTGGATATACATTTACTCCTCTTACGATCAGCATATCATCTGCTCTTCCAACGATGGGTTTCATTTTCACCATGGTTCTTTTGGCATTTTCATCGTAGTAAAGGCTTGTAATATCATTGGTCCAGTAACGTAAAAGCGGCATTGCTTTTTTGGTTAAAGTAGTAATCACCAATACGCCTTCTTCCCCGAAAGGAACCGGCTGTTTGGTCACCGGATCTAAAATTTCAGGATAGAAATGATCTTCCCAGATATAAGCCCCTCCCTTCTCTTCAAAATCCTCCATGGAAACCCCAGGGCCGATAATTTCACTTAAACCATAAATATTGGTTGCATGTACCCCTAATTTTTCTTCAATGTGACCTCTGATAATCTCCGTCCATGGTTCTGAACCTAATACTGCATATTTTAGGCTGATGTCCTCTGCAGAAATTCCTCTTTTTGCAAACTCATCCGCAATCGTTAAAGCGTATGAAGGCGAGCAGCAAATCACTTCCGGTTTAAAATCTACAATCAGGTCTACCTGTCTTGCCGTCATCCCTCCTGAAATAGGAAGAACGCTCATGCCTAGCATTTCAGCTCCGTAATGCAGTCCTAAACCTCCCGTAAAAATTCCGTAACCATAGGCATTGTGCAACTGCATTCCAGGTCTTGCACCTGCTGCATGTAAAGATCTTGCCACCACTTCACTGAAAAGGTCTACGTCTTCTTTGGTATACCCTACCACAGTTGGTTTTCCCGTGGTTCCACTTGAGCAGTGAATACGTTGAAGTTCACTTTTAGGAACGGTAAATAACCCGAACGGATAATTATCTCTTAAATCCTGTTTGTAAGTAATAGGAAGCTTAGCGATATCCTCAATCGACCTTATATCCTGCGGAGATATTTGTAATTCATCAAATTTCTTTTTATAAAATTCCGACTTCTCTCCCAAATAGCTGATCAGGCTGATCAACCGGTCGGATTGAAGCTGTCTCAACTGACCCAGCTCCAGATATTCAACTGAAAAATCCATAAACTAACTAACATTTGTTAGGTGTAAATTTAAAAAGATTTTGCTAGCTGGCAAAATTTTTATGACTTTTGTCATATTTTGAATGATTCTAAATAACAAGATGAAAGCTGAAATACTTTTTTTTGTATAAAGTACAAAGCAAAATGTATTAATGATTTTCTTAGATAAAGACTTATGAATGCTGATTTCCCAACAGACCAAAAAGAATCTTATCTCTTATTTCATCGGTAATTTCATCAGTAGAATCACTGCTTCTTTTGAACCAGAAATAGGAATTATTTAGAGTATGAAGGATAAATCTTGTGGTAAATGATGGCGATTTCAGTTCCCAGTTTTCAGCTTTGTAGATCTCGGAAATCAATTCTTCTACTTCCTGCTGATAGTTTTTTCTTAATTCCACAAATTCAGGAAGTCTTTCTTCAAGATGCTTCCATTCATTGGAATAAATATGAGTAACATCGCGGTTTTTAAGGACAACAGATAAGTGTTTATCCAATAAAAGATTCAGTTTTTCTCTTGGAGAAATGTCTGTATTCTTTACTTCCTGAAGCTCATCGAAAAACTCCTGAGCAATGCCGAAACAAATCCATTCCAGAATTTCTTCCTTTGAACGGATGTGCGCGTACAGTGATGCTGCTTTAATATTGAGTTTCGTAGCCAGATCTCTTACAGAACTCCCCATATAGCCCTTCTCTTTGAAAAGTTCTACTGCTACGTCTAATATTTTTCTCTGTTTTTCTTTTAGTTCCATTTGGTAAAATGCAAAAGTAACTATTCTGATTCAAACTGCTTGTTTTTTAATCATAAAATGAAAAAGACTCCCCATTTACAGTTCCGTTGTTAGATTATTTTTACCCTGATATGACTTTTTGTTCATGGATTTCAAAGAAATAATTGCGAAATCGGAAATTTTGTCAAGTTAAATTTCCGTTAAAAATACAATATCCGGAAAATTTGTCCTATTTTTTTGTAAATTTAATAATTGAACAGTTTTTGCGATACAGTCATCGAATAAATGATTAAATAATTGATGGCATTAAGAAACTGAGCCTTAGAATTTAGTTTCTTGATGTTTTTTAAAACTAAACTTTAAACGAATCATTACCAAAAATATATAAAATATGAACTTAAACCAATATACTGTAAAATCACAGGAAGCCATCCAGGCAGCACAACAGGTTGCAATGGAACTGGGCAACCAAAGTATCGAACCTCAACATCTCCTTGAAGGTATCTTCCAGGTGGATGAAAATATATCGCCTTTCCTACTGAAGAAATCTGAAGCAGATGCCAATTTGGTAAGAGAGCGCAACCGTGAAAATTTAGAAAAACTTCCTAAAGTACAGGGAGGAAACATTTATCTTTCACAATCTGCCAACAAAGTATTGCTGGATGCACCCAATATCGCTAAAAAGATGGGTGACGAATATGTAACGATTGAACATTTATGGCTGTCTCTTTTAGAAACTAGTTCAGAGGTATCCAAAATGCTGAAAGATATGGGCGTAACCAAAAATCTATTGGAAGGCGCTATTAAAGAATTAAGAAAAGGAAGCAAAGCAACTTCTGCAAGTTCCGAAGAAACGTATCAGTCTTTAAATAAATATGCTAAAAACTTCAACGAGTTGGCAGCAGAAGGGAAACTGGATCCCGTAATCGGGCGTGATGAAGAAATCAGAAGGGTTTTACAGATCCTTTCCAGAAGAACTAAAAACAATCCTATCCTAATCGGGGAGCCGGGTGTAGGTAAAACGGCGATTGCTGAGGGAATTGCCCACAGAATTATCAGCGGGGACGTTCCTGAAAACCTGATGGATAAAACGTTATTCTCATTAGATATGGGAGCTTTGATCGCCGGCGCAAAATATAAAGGCGAATTTGAAGAGCGTTTAAAATCTGTCGTAAATGAAGTGATCAAGTCTGACGGACAGATTATCCTTTTCATTGATGAGATCCACACTTTGGTAGGAGCCGGAGGTGGTGAAGGAGCAATGGATGCCGCCAATATTTTAAAACCTGCCTTAGCAAGAGGAGAATTAAGAGCTATTGGTGCTACTACTTTGAATGAATATCAAAAGTATTTTGAAAAAGATAAAGCCTTAGAAAGACGTTTTCAGAAAGTAATGGTGGAAGAACCGGATACTGAATCTGCAATCTCTATCCTCCGTGGAATCAAAGATAAATATGAAGCCCACCACAAAGTAAGAATCAAAGATGAGGCAATTATTGCTGCGGTGGAAATGTCTCAAAGATATATTTCAGACCGTTTCTTACCAGATAAAGCAATTGACCTTATTGATGAAGCTTCTGCAAAACTGAGAATGGAAATCAATTCCAAACCGGAAGAGCTAGATGTTCTGGACAGAAGACTGATGCAGCTGGAAATTGAATTGGCGGCCATTTCAAGAGAGGGCAACCAGACAAAAATTGATCATCTGAAAGAGGATATTGCAAAAATTTCTGAACAGAGAAATGAGATCAATGCAAAATGGCTGAAAGAAAAACAGAAAAGTGAAGATCTTACCCAGATCAAAAAAGATATTGAATCTCTGAAACATGAAGCTGAAAGAGCTTCCAGAGCCGGAGATTATGCAAAGGTAGCGGAGATCCAATACGGAAAACTTCGTGAAAAAGAAGAAGAACTCAGCAAGATGGAGCTGGAAATGCAGAATCATCAGAATGAGCTGATCAAAGAAGAAGTTACTGCAGAAAACATTTCTGAAGTAATTGGTAAATGGACAGGTATCCCTGTAACCAAATTATTACAGTCAGAAAGAGAAAAATTATTAAATCTTGAATCTGAGCTGCACCATAGAGTTGTAGGACAGGATGAAGCGATTCAGGCAGTAGCAGATGCTATAAGAAGAAACAGAGCCGGATTGAGCGATGATAAAAAGCCTATTGGTTCATTCCTATTTCTGGGAACAACCGGGGTGGGTAAAACCGAGCTGGCAAAAGCATTGGCAGAATTCTTATTCGATGATGAAAATAACATGACCAGAATTGATATGAGTGAATATCAGGAACGTCACAGTGTTTCAAGATTGGTGGGAGCGCCTCCGGGATATGTAGGATATGATGAAGGTGGACAGTTGACTGAGGCAGTAAGAAGAAGACCTTATTCTGTAGTGCTTTTGGATGAGATTGAAAAAGCACATCCGGATGTGTTCAACACCTTACTTCAGGTTTTGGATGATGGACGTCTGACAGATAATAAAGGCCGTGTGGTGAATTTCAAGAATTCAATCATCATTATGACCTCGAATTTAGGTTCACATCTGATTCAGGAGAATTTTGAAAACCTTACTGAGGAAAATCAGGATGAAATTGTGGATAAAACGAAAGATGAAGTTTTCGATCTTTTAAAACAAACGCTGCGACCAGAGTTCCTGAACAGAATTGACGAGGTTGTGCTGTTCCAGCCTTTAAGAAAAAAAGAAATTGGAAAAATCGTACAATATCAGTTGAGAGGATTCAATGAAATGTTATCTAAACGAAACATTATCATGACTTTCACTCAGGATGCGGTAGATTACCTGATGAATAAAGGATATGATCCTGCCTTTGGAGCAAGACCACTGAAAAGAGTGATTCAACAGGAAGTATTAAACAAACTGTCTAAAGAAATTCTTGCAGGAAATGTAAATGACGGTGACAGAATTACACTGGATTACTTTGTAGAAACAGGGTTGGTTTTCCGACCTACCGAACAATAAAATAGTTTTTTTCATATACATTATTTTTGTGAATAAGTGCTGTAGAATGATCTACAGCACTTATTTTTTTGTATACCTTATTCTTAATTAAGTAGAGTGAAAGCATGTGTAGATCTGGAGAAACCGGATTTATATTTCCTTCCTGTAAGTAAATCAACGCTTGAGAATACCTTCTAAATTATTATATTTTACATACAATCCGTAAAAACACGGTAAAAATAACAGTATAATTCCCTATTTACGAAGATACGTTCTAGCATATTTTTTCCGAGATTTGCATATTAATTGAGTTTTACCGTAAACCACTAAGCTATGAATACTGAATCAAACACACCGCTAGAACCTGGAATGATGTCAAATACTCTTATCCAGGCTTTAATTGACAACTATCGTCAAAACCACCTAACAGCAATCAACACTGCTTTAGGAATACAGGATGCCCAATCCATTTGGTTTGATCTCCCGAAATTGAAAAACTTTATTGCCAAAATTGAAGAAGAAGCGGCAAAAGTAAATCCGGATACCCCGGCAGAAGATCTGGGAATCAGATTTTATTACGCAACATATCCAAAACAAGAAAACTGGTCTATCATGGACTCTCACCCTGTTCCGGTAGAATATGCAGGAAGACATACTTTAGTGATTATTCCTACTTTAAAAAAAGCCATTGAAACAGGAGAACTTGTTGATTTTGATTTTAATCCTTTTCAAGCTAATGGAGAAAAATCAAATTTAGCATTAAACGCACGAAATTTTACTCCATCCGGCAACGTTGATGGGAATGGAGGACCTTTGGATAGTGACACTGGTCTTGGAGAAAATAACGGAATACTTGTTCCACCAAAATCACCTCTGGGCCAATCTTTTTAATTGTAATATCTCATATTTAGAACTGTATGACAGAATTCCAGGAATTTGCACAAAAAAGTTTGCTTTGGGCTGAAGGACTCGCTGCACTCATAGCAATTTTCCATTATACCCGTTTAAAAGAACAACATTGGAAACTTTTTGTGTTTTATCTGGTATTTATTTTTATTGGGGAAGCTTATGGGAAGTGGGGAAGTTTTGTCCATTTTACCAAAGCTCAGTATTACAACTACCTTTTAATGCCAATTCAGTTCGTATTTTTTTATTGGTTATATGCTGCAAAATCTTTAGGGAAGCCCAAATTATTTTCAATATTATCCATTTTATATCTGCTTTCATTTATTCCCAACGAACTATATTTTTCTAAAACTAAAATTGTATTTGCTTTCAATTATACGTTTGGTTGTCTTATTTTGATGCTTTTAGTAATAATGGAGTATTATAAACAAATTACTTCACAAGAGATTCTCAATTTTAATAAAAATAAAATGTTTTATATTAATCTTGGGATTACTCTATCATATATAGGGACCTTACCTTTCATGTCATTTTTATCACTGCTGGTAAAATACAAGGAAATTTGGGATATATATTTTAGTTATTTTCTGATATCGGTTTCAGTAATGTATATCTTATTTGCAAGTTCATTCATATGGGGAAAACAGAGCTCTTAATAGTTATCATCCTATTTAACATACTCTTTGTGATGTTTGTAACTGCTGTATTAATCTATATCAGAAGTTACAAACAACGCAAAAAAGAGCATCTGAATGAAATGGAAAGAAAAAACGAACTTCACCAGAGAGAGCTCCTGTCTACCCAGCTGGAAATTCAGCAGGCCACTATGCAGCAGATCGGGAGGGAACTTCATGATAACATAGGTCAAAAACTTACCCTCGTTAGTTTGTATGTACAGCAAATGCTTTATGAAAACAAAGTTTCTGAGGCCAGTGAAAGAATTGATCAGGTTTCCCAGATCATCAACCAGTCTTTGCAGGATCTCAGGAGTCTGTCTAAAACATTAACGGATGACAATATCAATCAAAAGGAAATTGTAACATTAATACAGGAGGAGGCAGACAATACCAATTCCTTTAAAAAGTGTAATGTTAATTTTAAACATAATTTCAAGCAGCTGGATTTAGGATTTGTTCATAAAAATATGCTGCTCAGAATCACACAGGAGTTCATTCAGAACAGCATAAAACATTCCCACTGCAAAAACATCTTCATCAGCCTGAACACTTCTGAAGACATCCTTTGGGAGCTTGATATTCGTGATGATGGAATTGGGTTTGATACTTCACAGATCAAATCCAACGGAATAGGCCTCACCAATATGAAAAACAGAGCCGAAATCATAGGCGCAAGCTTTCTTATGGAAAGCCATGAAAATGCAGGAACCCACCTCAATATTATCTTAAAAAAACAGTCATGAAAAAATCTATTGTAATTGTTGATGACCATATCCTTATTGCCAAGGCACTGGAAGGCATTATTGGTAATTTTAACGAATTTGAAGTAATCTATGTATGCGAGAATGGTAAAGATCTCATCCAAAAACTTGAGGAAGGTAATACAGTTCCCGATATTATTCTTTTAGATATCAGTATGCCCATTATGGACGGTTTTGAAACCGCAGCATGGCTCTCAAAAAACCATCCGGACATTAAGATCATGGCTCTAAGCATGCAGGGAGACGACAACAGCGTAATTAAAATGATTAAAAGCGGAGCAAAGGGCTACCTCCTGAAAAACACCCATCCTAGAGATCTGGAAACAGCACTTACCAGACTGAACAGTGATGGTTTCTTTTATCCGGACTGGGCTTCAAAAATTATTTTTTCTAACCTTAACAAGGAAACAGAATCTGAAATTGCAGTAAGAATTTCCGACAGGGAAAAAGAATTCCTGAAATATACAGTTACAGAACTCAGCTATAAAGAAATAGCAGACAGAATGTGCTGCAGCCCAAGAACTGTAGAAAGCTACCGTGATCAGCTTTGTGAAAAACTGGATTTAAAGACCCGGGTTGGGCTGGCAGTTTTTGCTATTAAAAATGGTTTCGCAAATTAAACCAAATGAAAATAAAATTCATTTAAAAATAAATTCAAACAAAATACATTCGTTAAAAAGAATCTAATAACAAAACACATCATTATATTTTTAACAATTGATTAAAATTTAAAACAAATCTAAAAATATTAAATTAAAATCAATCAAAAGCCAAAACCTATAGTAATTCCGTAATTAATTACGGAATTATTTGCATATTAATTTAAAATAATATAATTTCACATCCTCAACCAAATTACAACAATATGAAAAAACTATTATTCGGAGCTCTTATGCTCGGGTCACTTACGGCATGTAACAATGACAACATTTCTAACCAAAATGAAGCACAGACCCAACCGGAAACGTCTTCACTTGCCTCCAAAAGAATTTGTCCATCAGAAGAAATGAGAAAGGAAGCATTACAAAAAGATCCTTCACTCAGACAAAAAATAGAACAGATAGAAGCTAATGCTAAACAATTCTCCAAAAATCTTGCTTTAGGAAAAGTTCTTGCAGACGGAACTGTAGAAATTCCGGTAGTTGTAAATGTAATCTACAAAACAACAGCACAGAATGTATCTGATGCCAGAATTGCAGAACAGATTGCTGTATTGAATGCCGACTACGGAGGTACCAACAGTGATGCTTCTCTTATCCCTACAGAATTCCAGGGAGTAAAAGCTGGTGATGTAAAAATAAAATTCAAACTGATAAATACCTTTAGAAAATCCACAACCAAAACATCATGGAGCAAAACGGACCGAACGAATAATACCATGAAAAAAGCTTCTACAGGTGGTATTGATGCTACTAATCCTACCAATTATTTCAATATTTGGGTAGTGGGAAGTATGCCGGATCCTCAGGGAAGTATTCTTGGATACGCCACTTTCCCGGAAGATGCAGGAACCTGGAAAGACGGTGTTGTAATTGCGGCTCCTTATTTTGGAAAAACAGGGGCTTCATCTCCATTTAATCTGGGAAGGACTGCCACTCATGAGGTGGGTCACTATTTGGGACTTAGGCATATCTGGGGAGACGCCAATTGCGGGGATGATTTAATAGCAGATACTCCTACACAGACAACAGCTAATACAGGAACTCCATCTTATCCGCTTTACAACACATGTTATGGAGTGAAACGATCTGTAATGTTTATGAATTATATGGATTATTCTGATGACAGCTCACTTTATATGTTCACAGCAGGGCAAAAAACAAAAATGCAATCTGTAACAGCTTCTTCCGGGGCAAGATCCGGATTAAGAGTTTTATAAAAAACATTTTTTTTAATAGTAAAACCTATCTCAGCATTTGAGATAGGTTTCTTTTATTAATGGGGATTACAATTGAGTTGATAAAAAAATAACAATCCATTGTTTAACGTAAAAATATTCTATAAATATTTAAAAATAATAAATAATTTACATTAAAAAATACACTTAGTCGTGAAATAAAAAATCAAAAATTCAAAATTAATTAAAATTCAATACATTCTAAATAACTTTAAATTAAAAACAGATAAAAACAGAAAAACATATTAATTTGGTAAATATTTAAGGAATTATTTGCACATTAAATTCAAATAATATAATTTCACATCCTCAACCAAATTATATTATAACGATATGAAAAAATTCCTATTTGGAGCCCTGATTCTGGGCTTTATGTCGGCATGTAACAACGACAGTTTAACCAATCAAAATGAAACTCCTCAGGACCAGGAACCTACCATCGCAAGTGCTCTTAAAAGAAGCTGCCCTTCTGAAGAACTGAGAGCTGAAATGCTACAGAAAAACCCTGCACTCCGCCTTAAAGCTGAAGAAATTGAAGCCCGTACTCAAAACTTTGTTAATGACCTGAAAGTAGGAAAAGTTCTGGCAGACGGAACTGTTGAAATTCCAGTTGTTTTTAATGTAATCTACAACACTTCTGCTCAAAATGTTTCTGATGCAAGAATTGCAGAACAAATTGCTGTACTGAATGCTGATTATGGCGCTACAAATTCTGACATCAATAAAATTCCTTCCGCATTTCAACCTGTAGCTGCAGGTGATGTAAAAATCCGCTTCAAACTGGTAGCTACTAACCGTAAGCAGAATTCAAAAACAGGTTGGAAATCTAACCTGGAGGAAATGAAAAAAGCAAGCACAGGAGGTATTGACGCTACTGATGTAAATAAAAATATGAATATCTGGGTTGTGAACTCAATCCTTGATCAAAACGGACAGGCAGGAACTTTAGGATACGCTTATTACCCTGAAAATGCCGGGCAATGGTATGATGGTCTTGTAATCGGATATCAATATATCGGGAAAACGGGGGCTTCTGCACCATTCAACTTAGGAAGAACGGTAACTCACGAAGTGGGACATTACCTGAATCTTCCGCACCTTTGGGGTTCTTCCGATGCAGGATGCCAAACAGATTACTCTAATGACACTCCTGTTTCTCCTGGCCCTAACTACGGAAATCCTACCTATCCTCTCAACAGAGTTTGTGGTGGTGTAAGCCGTTCTCAAATGTTCATGAACTATATGGATTATGTAGATGACAAATCTATGGTGATGTTCTCTGCCAATCAGAAAACAAGAATGCAGGCTGTAGTAGCCGCAGCCGGACCAAGAGCAGGATTAAGATAATCAATAGCCTCATTCCGAATATTATAAAAATATTAAAATAGTCTATCTCAATTTTTGGGATAGATTTTTTTAATATTTTTACACGACTTAATTTCGCACCACTACTACGATGAAAAAAATAGCACTAGCATCAGGAATACTATTGCACTTATACTGTATTAAAGCACAGGATACAATCCAGGCTAAAACACAGGATACGATACCAGCCAGGAATCTCAAAGAAGATATCGCACTTATCAATTCTTCCGGCTGTGTATTCAACTCTAAAACTCCTTTTTTCAAAAAACAATGGGTAAAAAAATCAATAGCTCCTGCTATTCTTTTTACCGCCGCTGCTGCAACATGGGGAGAAAAAGAGAATATCCGTGAGGTAAGAAACCGATATCTTCCCAACTTCAAAGTAAAATATGATGATTATCTTCAGTATGCTCCTGCCGCTGCCGTTTATGGATTAAAGCTGGCTGGTGTAAAGGGCAGAAACAATCTCGGGAGAGCTACTTTATCTTACGGAACAAGTTTAGCGATCATGGCTATTTTAGTGAATTCCATTAAGTATACAGCAAAAGTAGAACGTCCGGATGGATCTAAAAATAATTCTTTCCCATCAGGACACGCAGCCATGGCTTTCACCAATGCCAGTTTTCTGCACAAAGAATATGGGATGGTAAACCCGGCCTACAGCATTGCAGGATATGGCTCAGCCACCCTTACGGGACTTGGACGGAATTTAAATAACAGGCACTGGGTTCCGGACATACTTGCTGGAGCAGGGATTGGGATTATTTCCACAGAGCTCGGCTATTTTTTTATTGATAAAATTTATAAGAACAAAGGGGATAATTTAAGCCTCTTATCCAGAATACAGGGCAATGATTATCCGTCTTTTCTTGCTCTAAAAATGGGAACCGCATTAGGTACCACCAACTTCCTGAAAGAATCTGAGCTGGATGACAAAAAGCAAATCGGTTTTGAAGGAGGATTGGAAGGCGCTTATTTTTTCTCGAAAAAATGGGGCGTGGGTGCAGATGTATCCTTCAGCAGCTTTCCTATTAAATCTCAAAGAATAATCTTTGATGACGATCAGGATTTTGGTGATCATGAAATTAAAACACAATCCCTGGGATTTCTTTCTGCGGGAATCGGGCCTTATTTTTCCCATGAATTTTCTGATAAATGGCAGCTTATGCTAAAGGTAACGGGAGGTTATGCCGCAACCGCCAGTGGAAAAGTCTTTGTAAAAGGAAGCGATATAGATGCTCCTAACCACGAACTTCAGATTGCCAGATACAAACCGAAACCAGCTTTCCGATGGAATACGGGAGCTTCTATGACTTACAAATTCAATCCGGGATTAGGTCTTACTTTCTATACGGATTATAATCAGATCAATTCTACCATCCGCTATTATTTCAGTGATGACATTAAAGACGGTGATGAACTGGACCAGGAACTTAACAATATGATTGCTAAGGAAAAAATCAGTTATATTACTTTAGGCTTAAGATTAACCGCCTATTTTTAAAAATACAAAAGCCTTCAGAATCTGAAGGCTTTTACTTTTATAAGTTTTTACGGTTATCATCCGGGGTATAATCCATAAAGATATCTCCATCCAACTGTACAGATTTTACTTTCTTCTTGATAGGAATCACAAGATCGGTCAGTTTCTGATCTTTTTCCCAAATTGAAGGTGAGAAATGCAGTTTCTCTGTAGTTCCGTCTTCATAAGCCAATATAGCATCAAACGGGATGGCAAATCCTCCCACATTGGCAACGTTTACGGTAAGCATATCATTCATCTGGGATGCTCCGGTTACCTTTAAATCAATATAATTATTGGTATAAAACCAATTCTGGAAGAACCAGTTCAGATTTTTTTCTGATCCTGCATTCATCGAGTTGAAATAATCCCATGGAACCGGATGCTTTCCATTCCAGTTGTCCATATAATGATGTAATGCTTTTTTGAATAATTCATCTCCCAAATAATCTTTCAGAGCCAGATAAGATAAAGATGCTTTTACATAAGAATTGTTTCCGTATCCGGCACCGCTCACCTGTGTACTCATGGTAATCACCGGCTGATCCTGTTCTGTAGACGGGTCATTGATCCATCTTTTAACACGGAAGTTTTTATAAAATTCTTTAGCGGCGGCTTCTCCGTTTTCATCAATTCCTATAAGATATTCCAGCGTGGTTGCCCAGCCTTCATCCATGAATGCATATCTCGTTTCATTGATTCCCATGTAAAAAGGGAAATAGGTATGGGCAATTTCATGATCTGCAGTTAATCTTGCATCTTTAAGATCATCGGGAATACTGGTATCATTAATCATCATTGGGTATTCCATATCTGCATATCCCTGAATAGCAGTCATTACATTATAAGGATATTCTACTCCCGGCCAGTTTTTTGAGAACCAATCCAGGTTATAACGCATCCAGTCTACATAATGCTCAAAGTCTTTGGCCCCGTTTTTATATCCGGCCTGCACGCTTGCTCTTTTTGTTTTTAACTGAACACTTGCCGCATCCCAAACATAATGGTTACTCATTGCAAAACAGAAATCTGTGATGTGGCTGGCTTTAAACTTCCAGACGTTCCATTTGTTCTGCAGGGTCACTTTTCCGGACTTCATTTCCTGCTCGGTAGCAATATGCATTACTTTATCGCTTTTTAATGAAGCTTTATATCTTTTTAAATATTCTGGTTGTAGTACAGCTTCCGGATTCAGGAAATCTCCGGTAGCCCAGACTACGTAATTTTTGGGTGCAGAAATCGCAAAGCTGTAATCATTGAAGTCATTGTAGAATTCCTGTCTGTCTGAGTGCTGAAGCATATCCCAACCGTTATAATCATCATACACGGAAATTCTTGGAAAAGAGTATGCCACGTAGAATGTTTCCGGATCAATCTGACCCTCTCTTCCACTCTGTACAGATAATGGGTACTCCCACTCTATTTTAACCTCAGCTTTTGATTTGGATTTTAAAGCTGTTTTCAGTTTTACTTTTTCAACCGTACTCCAGTCGTCACTGTTGATCTCATATTTTTCACCGTTTACGATGAAAGATTTAATCTTAAGTCCTGATGACAGAAAATCTTTAGAGACAAAACCAGATCTTGCCGATTGTGGTTTATGAAGATTATTCACAAATCGTATGGCCAGTTCATCAAGGTTATCCGGGCTGTTGTTGTTATAAACAATGGTTTCTTTTCCGGAAACTATTTTGGTACCGGCATCTACTTTCACATCCACATTATATACTCCTTTGTTCTGCCAGTAGTTTTTGCCTGGCGCTCCTGAGCTGTCGCGTGTTCCTTTTTCATAAGCCTTTTTGATATTCCTCGGCATATACAGTTCCTGTGCAGATAATTGCAGTAAGGAAACCACCATCAGCATTCCGGAAAAAAATTTCTTCATAGCGATCTTTTTAGAGATAAGTATCAAAATTAACGAAAATGTGACACCAAAAGATCATTTATTTTGTGATAATATTTTATTGTGATTGATTTTATATCATATTGTTCTAGAGTCTATCCTGTTCCGCAGTTTTTTTAATGGTTTTTGCGTTTTTCACAGCCTGATTTCCGAAATTGAATTTCAATGAAAATGAAACTCCCTGCGTATCTGTGTAATCAAGGAAATAATTATCCTGATTCGCATATTTCGTACTCACTTTCTGACCAGTAGATCTGAAAATATCGCTGAAAACAAGACTGGCTTCCAGCTTTTTATTTAAGAATTTCCTGTTCATTACAAAATAGGCTGACCAGAGAGAAGAAATCCTGAATGTTCCCTGTATTCCCGGAGAATAGTAACGGTGGCCCATTTCCATTTTCCAGTCGCTGTTTTTATCAAGAGTAAAGCTTGTGGAAATATTGGAAACCCAGTTCCAGACCTGATTTTTATACAGCATTCCGTCTGTTCCTTTGAAATAATTTTCATTATGCTCAAGATTTTCAGATAAGATCACATTCCACCAAGGCTTGACCTGAAAGTTTTTGTATAAGCTTAATCCGAAAGCTTCTCCTTTTTCAATATTGGTAAAATAATAGATCAAGCTATTGGTACTTGGTTCCTGATAGGAGATTTCCATGGAAGGATAAATTTCTTTTCTGTAATACAAATCCAGATTCCAGTCTTTCCAGGAATAGGTAAGATTAAGATTGTGGGTAATGGTTGCTTTTAATTTCGGATCTCCCTGGTAATAGGAAAACAGGTTATAATAAGATTTAGCAGGGTTCAGCCATGAATAAGACGGCCTGCTGATCCTTTTCCCGTAGGAAAAGCCGAATTCCTGCTTATTTTCTGTGGTATACTGTGCATAGAAAGTCGGGAAAAATTTCCAGTAATTACTTTTATTCAATTCATAAGGTTCGGAAACTATTCCTTCAAGATTTGTCATTTCTGCACGGAGACCTCCTTTGAAATTCCATTTCCCGATATTGTAGGCTAATGAAGAATACAAGGCAAAATTGTGTTCTTTATAATCAAAAATACTGCTTTTTTCCGGCCGGTATTGTAATATTCCGTTCTCATTGTCTGAGAAATCAAGTGTACTGTTTGTTTTTACAAAACTATACTTCGTTCCGGATTCCAGTTCCAGTTTATCCCCTTTCCACTGATAATCGAATTGGGTAGAATATAATTGAACATCAGCTTTATTCTGAGTAAGGAAATTATCTTCTTTTGGAGGCTGGCCAGCAAAATTCAGATAGGTAATCACATTCTGATATTTATTGGAATTATTTCCTGTAAAGTAATTAACCCAGGAAAGGTTGCTTTTCTTATTAAGCTTACGGTCTATCTGAAAGCTCACAGAGTTGTTGATAGAACGCGAACGGTGATCATTGATGGTAGTATAATTGGATTCTGCAATATCTTGTTGATTATAGATCAGCGTAGGAACATTGTAAATTCCGAAGGATTTTGGAGAGAAAAACCCTGAATAGTTGAGGCTTAAGTTGGTCAAGCTGTCCAGCTCATATTCCACATTAAAATTCAGGGTATTTTGGTTATTGTTTTTATCCTTCCTGTTCATTGTACTTACCCATCGGGTTTGGCTTTCCGGATAGTTTACATAGTCTGTACCTTCCCGGTAGTACGTTCCGAGCCCTCTATAATAGCTTCCCATAAAGGAAAGTTTATCTTTTTTATAATATTGGGAAAGACCGAAAACGCCTTTCGCATATTGTGTCTGTACATATTTTGAAGAGAGAATTCCGCGGTAGCCTTCAATTTTATTCTTTTTCAGAACGATATTCAGCACTGCGCTTCCTGAGGCTTCATATTTTGCAGGCGGATTGGTAATCACTTCTACTGATTTCACCTCATCTCCTTGCGTATTTTCAAGAAGATTTTTAAGCTCATCTCCTGTCAGCATTACTTTTTTATCATTAATCGTCACCAGAATTCCGGTGCTTCCCTTTACACTCAATACACTATTATTTACAGTGACACTTGGTGTATTCTTTAGGATCTCCCAGGCATTGAGTGATGAAATATTACTGTTTTCAACATTAAATTCCAGGCGGTCAACTTTTCTTTTCACCAAAGGTTTACGTTTGGTCATTACCACTGCTTCTATTTCCTGAACTTCTTTTTTAAGAATGATATTGAGAGGTTCAGATTCATTCAAATTCAATTTTTTCTCAAATAAAGAATATCCCTGATTTTTAATAACCAGCTTTAAATTTTGCTCTGCAATATCTTCCAGCACAAATTTTCCGTTATCATCTGTTTTTATTTCTTTGATGAATTCATTCTGAGCATTATACACTTCCAGCTTTATGGATGAAAGTTTTTGATTTTCTTTGTTCATCACTGTTCCTCCGTATTTTTGTTTCTGGGCAAAAATGAAGACGGGAAAACACAAAAGAAAAAGAATTTTATACATGGTTATTTTTTTGATCATCCTAATGTTCTATGGGTACAAAATTCTATATTGACTGACAAAAATAGGGTTAACAGAAGGTTAATGATGGGTTAATGTCTCTTTTAATAACAAAATATTCAGATTCAGGCAGGCGGAGAAAGCTTTATTTTTGGAGATACAAGACTACAGTTAATGGAAGGTTAATAATGAAATAATCATTTCCGGAAAATGGTTAAAGCTTTATCTTTGTTTCAATGATAGCCAAGAGTAAAATTCTGATTTCGGTTTTTGCCGCTCTGTTCCTACTTTTACTGGGAATTCAGGTGTATTTTATGTACAAAACCTATCAGGTAAAAGAAAGGGACATCTACAGATCCGTGAATGACGGGCTTACCAACTACACTGATAATCTGGAAGACATTCAGGAGGCCAAAGAAAGGAATGATGACTCTCTTCAGGAAATCATTATACGGTATCATAATAAAGAGATCAGCAAAAAGGATTTTATTCATTATTTCATAGAAAACAGAAAATCTGCCAGACAAAGGCTTATTCATTATATTGACAGCCGTTATCAGAAAGATGGTTATGAAATTTCGGCAAGAATACGATATCTTTCTATTGTTCATCTTCCGGACAGTGCAAAAGTAATCACTGAACCCATTGTCATTTTCGAGACACCAGATGTCATTAAAAATCCCCGCATTGCCAGCAATGGAAGCTGGGAAACCTCAACCACCAAAAGAGATGATACTGAGAAGGGGCAAGTTGAAAAAAAGAATACTTTTCTTGTAAAAACCCAGACCGATTTTGAGATTAAAAATATAAAAAGTATTGTCTTCAGAGAGCTTACTTTGTTGATTATTTGCTGTGTGATTCTTCTTTCGGGAGTTCTTCTGCTTTATATTTTCACGATTAGGAATCTGATCCGTCAGCAGAAACAGGTGGAAGTTCTCCACACTATTGTGGATAACATTTCCCACGAGTTTAAAACTCCTATTGCCACATTAAAAATAGCTTCCAAAGCATTAAAAAAAGAATGGAATCCGGAAACACTTCCTTTGATTGACAGACAGATTTCCCGGCTTGAAAGTCTGATGTTTCAGCTTCATAAGGATGAAATGCCGGATGAAATGACTGCTGTGCAGCCTCAAGACTGGAATTTTTTCATTCATGATCTTTCAGTCACTTATCCAAATATTGCTTTTAACCTTGAAAATACAGTTTCACAAAAGCTTCCTTTTGATAAAAACCTGATGGAAACAGTCATGAAAAACCTCTGTGAAAACAGTGTGAAATATGGAGCATCTGTTGTTACCATAAATCTTCAAAACAGTTCCCAACAATTGGATATCGAAGTTTCTGACAACGGTCAGGGCATGGAATCCAAAGAACTCAATACCATTTTTGAAAAATTCTACAGAATACAGAATAACAATATCCACAACAGTAAAGGGCTTGGGCTTGGGCTTTATTTTGTGAAAAAGATCATTACAAATTATGGCGGGAAAATAGAGGTTTCCAGCCAGCTCAATGCAGGCAGTACTTTTAACATATCAATTCCTTATGAAAACTAAAATCCTTCTGGCAGAAGATGATCCGGATTTCGGAATGATTCTTAAGCAGTATCTTGAATTGGAAGATTTTGAAGTCAGCTGGTTTCAGAATCCGGAAGATGTTGTACCATTGCTTCAGACTGATTTTCATTTTCAGATAGGAATTCTGGATGTGATGATGCCCAATATAGATGGTTTTTCACTGGCGAAAATGATCATTAAGGAAAGAAAGGATTTCCCATTGTTATTTTTAACAGCCAAAAATCAAAAAATAGACCGCCTCACCGGACTGAAAATAGGTGCAGACGATTATATTGCCAAACCCAGCGATCCTGAAGAACTTGTTTTACGAATTAAAAATATTCTGAAGAGAACGCTTCCTGCCGTTCCGGAAACTCAAATAAAAATCGGAGAGTTTTCACTGGACACGGCCAAACTTCTGTTGTCGCATCCTAACGGAAACAACCGGCTGACCATCCGGGAACAGGAACTGTTGCTGTATCTTCTGAAGCATAATCACACAATCATTACGAGGGATAATATTCTGGACAATCTTTGGGAAACCAATGATTATTTTACCGGAAGAAGTCTGGATGTGTTTATCAGCAGGCTCCGTAAGTATTTCAACAGTGATCCTCAAATAAAAATCCAATCCCTGAGAGGAATTGGATTTGAAGTCGATTTTCCAACCAACTGATTTTTTATAGCGAAAGATTCACAATTACCGGGAAATGGTCTGACGGATACAGAAGATTTTCTCTTCTGTCATTGATGTGTCTGTGAGATCTGATCTTAAAACCTTGTGTAAAAATATAGTCAATTCTGTCTTTAGGAACTTCATTTACGTTGAAGCCTGTGAAAGTTCCTACCGGACCATAATGTTTTGTTTCTGAGTGGTAGAAAGTGTCTTTCATGTTTTGGGAAAGAATTTTAATCGGTTCAGAATCATCTGTCAGGTTAAAATCACCGCTCAAAGCTACCGGAAGATTTTTTGGATTCAGTTCTTTAATTTTTTTCAGGATCAGTTCAGAAGATTTTACTCTGGCTACATTTCCTACATGATCAAAGTGAAGATTCATCGCAAGGAATTCCTTTTTTGATTTCTTATCTTTAAATACAGCGTAAGTACAAATTCTGTTCAATGCAGCATCCCAGCCTTTTGAAGGTTTTTCCGGAGTTTCAGACAGCCAGAATGTTCCAGATTTTACGGTTTCAAGTTTGTTTGTATCATAAAAAATAGCAGAAAATTCGCCCTTTTCTTTTCCGTCATCTCTTCCTACTCCTATATAATCATAATTTTTTAATCCTGCTTTAATATCTTTCATCTGTTCCGGAAGCGCTTCCTGTACTCCGAAATAATCCGGATGATAATAGGTCAGTAAATCTGCAACATCCTGCTTTCTTTTTGGCCAGGCATTGTCTTTATCCGACTCTACATTCAGTCTGATATTAAAACTCATTACGGTAAGGTCCTGTGAAAATCCTAATGCAAAGAGCATCAGAAACACCATTGAAAATCTGAAATTCATATCTTATTTTATCAGTAAGAGACAAAAATAAAACTTCTCCGTGACAGAAAAGCTTTATTGATGTGATTATATTGTTAAATTATCTTTTTCTTCTTCTATAGATATAAAATACTCCGGAAATTCGGATTCCGAAATGGAAATGTTACTTTCAAGCTTTACAACGCCTATGGTTTTGTAATGGGAAGCCAGTTTTATGCCTTTACTTTTAAGAAATGCCTCCAGCTTTTTAATGTTTATATCTTTTTTTAAAACTCCGAGATAAGTGATCATATGTATACTTGTATTAAACCGTTTCCTATATCTCTGTATTTTATGCCTTCAATAGGCCTTGCTCTGTTTTCAATAAGTTCCCAGATCTCTTTTGCCGATTTATTGGGAAACTGTTCCATATACAAAGCTGCAAGTCCTGAAACATGTGGCGCTGCCATGCTTGTACCACTCATGCTGTAATATAAATTATTTTTGTTCTTTGCATTTTTAGGATAGGAGCTGATAATATCTACTCCGGGAGCACAGACATTGATATTTCCTCCGGTAGACGGATTGATTCCTGCGTTTGAGAATCTGGCAATTTTCATCTGGGCATCAATAGCCCCGATTGCCATAATAGATTTTGAATTGGCCGGCATGGAAACCGGCTGCGGAATCTGTGGTCTGCTGCTGTCGTTACCAGCTGCCGCTATAATTAGACAGTTATTCTCCAACGCTCTTTCTCCGATCGTTTCAAAGAGAACGGAAGGCTGATCATCCAGTTTTACAGGAGAAGCCAGTGAAAGAGACAGTATTCTGAATTTTTTCGTAATGGCCCAGTCTATGGCATCAATCACACTGCTGGTAGTACCTCTTCCGTTGTCTGCGAGTACTTTTGCTATTTTCAGATTGCAGTCCCGGGCTATTCCGTAACGTCTTCCGGTATCACTTCTGATATTTCCTGTAGCAATTCCGGCACAATGCGTACCATGTCCGTTGGGATCCCTGTTCCAGTCCTGACCGTCTATGAAAGATTTTCCTTCAATTTCCTCAGAAGAAAAATCGGGATGGGAAGTTTCAAGTCCCGTATCCAGAATGCAGACATCAATCCCTTTTCCTGTATAATTGGTATTTTCCAGACCAATAGCTTTTAATCCCCATTCCATTTCAATAAATGATTGTTGAGGTAAAGGTTTGGTGGTTATGTATTTTTCAAGTTCTGAGATTTTTTCTGCGAGTCCGGCCGACTGTTTTTTAAGTTCACTGATCAGCTGTAATTCGTCTGCAGGAAAAAATTCTCTTTCTTTTTCATAATAAATAATAGAATTTGATTCATTTTTCACAGCACTTTTCAACTGGTCTTCATCCATATTTTCTACCACAAGAACTCCCAGATTTTTGTAAAGTACCCCGTTGTCCTGATCAATGATTTCATAAGAACGGTTTTCTTTGGACAGCAATTCTGAAGAAGTAATATTCACTTCCAGTTCTTTCTCTATTTTTTTGAGCGAATTTTTCTGCTGATCCTGCAGCAGAACAATGTATCTTCCGGTTTCCATAATGATCTTTTTTAAATTAATTTCAGAAATACTTTTTCCAGCACAAGGAAAATATCTTCCGGAATAATGGATAGTCTTAGTTTTTTGTTAATTCCGGATATGGCTGCATTCTGCTCTACGAGAGCATTCCAAAAGTTTTCAATTTTAGGAACGGAATTCATTTCTTTCAGTTTATCATCATCCAAAATTCCGTTTTGGTATAATGAGACAATGACTCCTGAGATAAGTTCTTCCGCATCATCGAGCTTTTTATTTTCCTTAGCATAAATTTCCATCAGAATTCCATACATATTTTCTATCCCATTGAAAGAAAAACCTCCCAGCAGCTCCCGTCTTCCAGAGATTATTTTTTCCATTTTTATTGGATTAAAACCTCTTTTCACAGTAGCAATCATATTCATCACTTTTAAAACTTCAGATTCTTGGCTGGTGTTTCCTTTTGTATGGAAATATTCCAGAACTTCGTTGAGAAAAGCATCAAACCGGGCATCAAAATCAAATGATTTCGACAGATATAAAGCCTGAACTTCATTGAAATGTTCCAGAAGCTCTTTAATTTTCTGTACCGTAAAGTGAATAAGTTCCTGCATTACTCAAAAGTTATCTGTTCTATCTCGTTGCCGTCTTTATCTTTGTAAGACACAATCCTGATTCCTTCTTCCTCCATTTCTACATGAAGGTTGATGAATAATTTGTCTTTATCTTCCGCTGCGCTGGTATTGGGATCTATGTAAATATTATTCAGCTTGGCATTCACCAGTGTATATTTATTCAGTAAAACCTTTGAAAAAATGTCTTTCAGCTCATCGGTTTCTTCTTCGGTGGTTCCGTCCTGAGGTCTGAATATTCCTGAATTAAGAAGCTGAACTTTTGTTCTGAGATCCAGCTTAAGAACTTCATTGGCAGGAAGCTTCCCGAATTTCTGATCATTTTTTTCCAGTTTGCTGAATAAGGTTTTAAACTCTTCAGTCTGGATCTGTTTTATACTAATTTGAGGAATATTCATCCTTTTTTCTTTATTTACCAAAAGGATTCTCTCATTCAATTCTGTTACAAACTGATTCTGATCCAATTTAAAATTATATTTAGAGGCAGAATCTATATCTGTAATTTTGATCGGAATATCCATCTTTACGCTGGGCAGGGCATATCTCGGCACCTTAAAATATTTAAGGTATTCATGACGGGCGTATTCTTTGGCTATAAGAACCGCATTTTCGTCTGCTTTTTTACGAGCCTGAATTATCTCGTTGTTGAGATAATCCAGGTAATCTGATAGTTTTATCATCTTTCGTAAAATGTTTTTATTGTGAAAGAAGTCCAAGAACTTTTTCTAATCCGGCAGGCATTTCGTCGTTGGTTGCACGTACTTTTACCCCAAGAGAATATTCTTTTTCCACTTTAATTCCTGTGCTGGAAGTTCTTTTGTAAGACACATCCACTTTGAATTTCACAGGTCCCCATCCTCCGGATACTCCGGCATTGATTCCAAATTCGTCACTTACATCTTTGGTATATGTTGAGTTAAGCTTAACGTTAAAATCAACTTCACAGGTTTCAATTCTAAAGCTTGGAACGTTTAACAATGCAATGAAAGGAACGGAAAGTTCTACCGGATCCGGAATTGTTTTAGGATTACTGTTACTTACTGGCTGATCCGGGTCAAAATCCGGGTTCGGAATATTTTTAGTGTATTTAAATTCTGCCATTCTCAGTTTTTTCGCGCTATTCGGGTTGTTAGGATCCGTAAGCTCGAAACCTACTTCATTGATGAAATTAACGGTAGCGATAGAGGCATTAGACTGTGCTTTTACACAGGCATCCAAAGGTCCGCCAATAATGGTAGCGAAATCAATACTTCCCAATTCTGCTGCAAAATCTGCACTGGCAGCGTCTGAAGTTTTGAAAATCTCTTCATCAGCAGCCATTTTACCGGCAATCAGTTTCATGATTTCTGAAGAAGCTCCGGAAAATGATTTTTCCCATTTCGCATCATAATTCTTTTTGAAATCTTCTACAATGTTCTGTAGTTCTTTATTGGTCAATGTGCTTAATTCTGAAATTTCGATTCCTGATACTTTTTCATACACTGCCGGAGTAAGCACTTTTTCTACTCCTGACAAGAGGTCGATTAACTCATTTTTTGTTTTCTTGGCGTGGCTTGCTTCAAGCACTGATTTTAATGTTTCCATGTTGTTTTGTTTTTTGATTAATATGATAAGACAAAATTATATTGCCAACCGTCAAAACATTGAAGGGAAACAACTCTACTTACCCCGGAAAAACACCCTAAAATAAAAAGCCTGAACTTACGATGGTAAGCTCAGGCTTTTGTGATGTATATTGCAGATGTTTATTTTATATAAACGCAAAGATGATATGAATTCTTCTTATTTTAAAGTAAGCGAACGCAACAAGTTGCTGATGAAGCTATATGGCTATGCGTTCGCTTAGAAAGAATCAATTTCATTGCTTCCATCCTTTGCTCTCTTAAAAATATTACGGTATACAAATGAAAGCTTTGCGTTAAATTTAAATAGATCCAACATTTTTATGACGGTTTACGGCTATTGTTTTCCAGATTGATATCAGGAACAACAGAATTCGGATCCAGTTTCACCTCATCGATTTCCTTGTTAGAATCTACCTTGAAAGTCCATTCTGTATTTCTTTTCCAAACTTCTACAGGGATATTCACCGTTTGTGCCGTTCCATCTTTGAATTTCAGCTGAACGGTTGTAGGCATTGGCAGCTGGCCAATATTTTCAACGGTAATCTGAACTCCGTTTTTAAAGTTTCCGTTGACGTATTGCACGTTCTTAACAGCCTGATCAATTTTCCATTTGTTAAAGAACCATCCTCTCCAGAACCAATTCAGTTCTTCACCGGAAACATTTTCCATCGTGTGGAAGAAATCCCATGGTGTAGGATGTTTGAAAGCCCATCGGTCAATATATGTTCTGAAAGCTTTGTCGAATTTTTCAGGTCCAAGGATTGTTTCTCTTAAAACATCAAGTCCAGTTCCCGGCTTATAGTAAGCCAAAGCTCCAATACTTCTTTCTTTCATATTATCAGGTCCTACCATTACAGGCTCCAGACTGTCAGTCAAGAGATAAGGTCCTGATCTTGCCAGATTTGGTTTACGATAATATTCTCCTTTATTGAAAGCTTCCGTTGAAAGTCCGTTAATGAATGTGTTAAATCCTTCATCCATCCATGCAAATAGCCTTTCATTAGATCCTACAATCATTGGGAACCAGTTGTGTCCAAATTCGTGATCTGTAACACCCCACAGGTCTTCTCCTTTGGAATCCATATGACAGAATACAATCCCCGGATATTCCATTCCGCCTTCATTTCCTGCTACATTGGTTGCCGCCGGATACGTATATTCATACCACTTTTTAGAATAATGCTCTATAGCAGCTTTGGTATATTCTGTAGACCTTCCCCATGCTTTTTCACCTGCACTTTCTGCCGGATAAGCTGAAATAGCCAAGGATTTCTTTCCACTAGGAAGATTAATTTTTGCTGCATCCAAAATAAACCCGGCTGATGATGCCCACGCAAAATCTCTGGCCTGTGTAATTTTAAACTTCCATGTTTTTGTACCGGAAGCTTTATTTTTACCGATTTCAGATTCAGGACGGATCATTACTGTCTTATCGCTGTTTCTTGCCTCATTCCATCGGTTGATTTCCTCTTTACTGTACACTTCTTTTTCATTCAGAAGTTCTCCGGATGCCACTACATAATGATTGGAAGGAACGGTAATATTGGCTGTAATATTTCCATACTCTAAATAGAATTCAGAAGCTCCAAGGTAAGGAAGCGTATTCCAACCCAAAACATCATCATATACACACATTCTTGGATACCATTGTGCCATGGTAAATATCTTACCGTTTTTCGTATCCTGAATTCCCATTCTGTCTGAACCATATTCCGGAGAGATAAATGAGTATTCAATTTCTATTTTGGCAACGCCTCCATTGGCTTTCAGTTCTTTTGGAAGATCAATCTGCATTCTTGTATCGGTAATGGTATATTTTACCTCTTTTTTTCCGTCAAGCCTTACTGATTTAATTTTATATCCTCCATTAAATTCTTCACCATGCGCTCCATTTCTGCTTCCGGAAAGCGGAACTACCCCATTTCCTCTGGAATCTTTTGCAAAAAGGTTTTGATCCAGCTGCAGCCAAAGAAAGCCTAATTTATCCGGACTGTTGTTGGTATAAGTAATTTCTGCCGTTCCTGTAATCTCTTTTTTATCTTCATTCAGGCTGACATTCAAATGATAATCTGCCGAATTCTGCCAATAAGCATGCCCCGGCTGCCCGCTTGCAGAACGGGTTGCCGTACCTGTCTGCGGATAGAAAAACGGCTTAAATGCTTCTACATAATCATACTTTGGGGTTTCCTGAGCGTATACAGATCCTGAAAGCAGCAGCACAGCAACGGTGGAAACAAGGGTTGGAAATTTACAATTCATTTGAAATAATATTTACTACATAAGTAAAAAAAACTCCCGGATTTGTTACACGTCCGGGAGTTTTTTTAATATAAGTTTAATTTAATTTGACTTTTTTGCTTTAATCATTGCTTCTAAGGCATCCCACATTTCTTTAGGAATGGCTTCAAGCATGTTAAATTCTCCGGCTCCCTGAAGCCATTCTCCTCCATCAATTGTTACTACTTCACCATTCATATACGCGGAATAATCGGAAACCAGATAAGCAGCAAGGTTGGCAAGCTCCTGATGTTCTCCTACCCTTCTCAACGGAACTTTTTTCTTCATATCAAATTTTTCCTGAAGATCTCCCGGAAGAAGTCTGTCCCAAGCTCCCTTGGTTGGGAAAGGTCCCGGAGCAATAGCATTGAAACGGATTCCGTATTTTGCCCATTCTACCGCTAAAGATCTGGTCATTGCCAAAACTCCGGCTTTTGCACAGGCAGATGGTACTACATAGGCAGAACCTGTCCATGCGTATGTTGTTACAATATTTAATACTGTTCCTTGAGTTTTAGAATCTATCCAGTGTTTTCCTACTGAAAGGGTACAGTTTTTTGTTCCTTTTAAAACAATATCAAGAATAGAATCAAAAGCGGAATGAGTCAGTTTTTCTGTTGGAGAAATAAAGTTTCCGGCAGCATTATTCAGTAAGATATCAATCTTTCCAAATTCTTTCAATGTAGATTCTTTCATTGCTTCCACCTCATCCCAACTTCTAACATCACAAGCTACACAAAGTACCTTACCTCCTGTTTCATCTTCCAGCTCCTTAGCCGTTGCCTGTAGTTTCTCCAGATTTCTGGAAGTAATCACTACTTTGGCGCCCAGTTCAAGAAAGTATTTCGTCATCGCTTTTCCAAGACCGCTTCCGCCTCCTGTTACAATTGCTACTTTATCTTTTAGTGCACCTTCGCGCAGCATAGGTTGTGTATATAGACTCATAAATTATTTTTTCTTAAAAATAATAAATATTGAAATGCAATCCCTTAAAATAGATTGATAAATAATGCTACAAATAATTATTCCTACTATTATCTGTCATTCAATTATATTCTTAAAAAGAAAAACAGCCTGATAATTACTTACCAGGCTATTTTTATCTTTTTAAAAAGTAATATATTAAGAAGCTACTACTCCTTTGAATGAAAGTGTTTTAGGAGTTTTGCTGTCACTTGTAGTAACGTTTACCGTTTTCATGAAAGGACCTACTGCTGCTGCATTATAGCTGGCTTCTACAAATCCTTTTTTCCCCGGCTGGATAGGCGTTTTTGTATAATCTGCTGTAGTACATCCACAAGAAGGTGCTACATTCTGAATAATGATTGGTTTTGAACTTGTATTGGTGAATTCAAATCTGATCAGTTTCGGTTTTCCCTGAGGAATGTTTCCTACATCAATAGATTCTGTTTTCCATTTAATAGCATCAGCAACCATTTTTACAATGGATGGAGCGTCTGCAGTAATTACATTAGCATAAAAAGGAGAGAATGCCAATACGGCCAAAAGAGCTGTAATTTTTAGTTTTTTCATGAGTATAAATTTTAATATTATTATATTTCGATATAACAAATGTAAAACAGACAGTGATTACAACTTGTTAACCGCTGTCAAACATTTGTTAACGAGTTGTTAATAATAAAAGATAAATAGATATTTTTGGATAATATTGTTTCAGGAAATGAAAATAAAAAGACTCAATATTATAATAACCCTGGGATTTGTTGCTATTATCGGAATTTTAATAGCCCAACTGATGTGGACCCGCCAGGCTTATAATCTTGAAGATAAAAAATTTAATCAGAAGGTCAATATTGCCTTAATGGAAGTTGCCGAAAAACTTTCCGGAGGAAAAACATCGTATACCGAAAACCCGGTACAGAATATTGCCAACGACTATTATGTAGTTAATATCAATAATGAATTTCATCCCGTAGTTCTGGAATATTATCTGAAAACAGAATTCACCCGATTTCAGATCAATACAGATTATGTGTATGCGCTATACAACTGCCACAGTGATAAAATGGTGTATGGAAAATATATGACTTCCCACCAGGAAAGTCCCGGTAATAAAGTGATCAATTTTCCGAAACATAAAAATCTGATCTATTACTTTTCCATCCGTTTTCCTGATAAAACCACTTATCTGATCAGTTCATTAAGATTCTGGTATCTTTTGACATTTGCTCTTATCATCATCCTTTTGGTATATGTATATTCAATTTATACCATCATTCAGCAGAAGAAATTTTCGGAGCTGCAAAGGGATTTTATCAACAATATGACCCACGAGTTTAAAACGCCTTTATCATCAATACTTCTGGCTTCTGAAGCTCTCAACAAACAAGAAATGGTACAGGAAAACTCCAAACTCCAAACCTATACTTCCATCATCATCAACCAAAGCCATAAGCTCAATAATCATATTGAGAAAATTCTGAATATTGCTAAGAATGATGCTGCCGGATTGTCATTAAAACCTCAAAAGATTTTGCTTCTTCCTTTTATTCAGGAGATCGCAGACAGTATACAGCAAAAGAGTAAAGACCTCAGCATCGAAATTGATATTGAAAACAGCACTTCAGTGATGGCTGATGAATTTCACTTTACCAACATCATTTACAACCTTTTGGATAACTCTATCAAGTATTGTGAAACAAAACCTGTGATTAAAATTTCTGCTCATAAAGATTCAAAAGGCTTATATTTAAAGTTTAAAGACAACGGAATGGGAATTCCCGCTAAAAATATTCCTCATATTTTTGAAAAATTTTACCGGGTACATACCAAAAGAAGTGAAGAGGTGAATGGTTTCGGACTGGGATTATTTTATGTAAAAAAAGTAGTTCAGCAGCATCACTGGAAAATTTCTGTGGAGAATAATGAAGACAAAGGAATTACGACCACACTCTTCTTTCCGTTTTCAAACTAATCATGTGTAAGTATGGAGAAATCTAAAATTTTATATGCCGAAGATGACAAAACAATAGCTTTTCTGGTGGAAGACAGTCTGGAAAGTTATTATGATATCAGCTGTTATTCTGATGGTGAATCTGCATTGGAAGCATTTAACACTCATGATTTTGATATCTGTCTGTTGGATATTATGATGCCCGGCATGAATGGATTTGAGGTGGCCGAACGGATTCGCAGTAAAAATTCTGAAATTCCGATTATTTTCATCTCTGCAAAGGCTTTAAAAGAAGACCGGATCAAAGGCCTTAAAATAGGTGCTGATGATTATCTGGTAAAGCCATTCAGTATTGAAGAATTGATGCTGAAAATTGAAGTTTTTCTGAAACGTACGAAGAAAACAGATACATCTCCGCTCAAATATAAAGTGGGGAAATATGATTTTTATCCTAAAAACTACACCCTTCAAGGAATAGAAAACAATATTACTCTTACCCAAAGAGAATCTGACCTTCTTTTATTTTTTATTCGTCACAAGAACCTGGTGGTTAAAAGACAGGATATTCTAAAAGCGATCTGGGGTGATGATGACTATTTTATGGGACGAAGCCTTGATGTATTCATTTCAAGATTGCGAAAGGTACTGGCCGAAGAACAGAATGTTTTAATAGAAAACCTTCACGGAATAGGTTTCCGCTTTTCCGAAAAAGAATAAATAGTATTCAAACTTATCTAAACACAACAGCAAATGATGATTTTAATTAATTTTAAACTTTGAAAATTTCCTATTAATGAAAAATCACAGACCTACTGTTTTTCTATTTCTTTTATTGGTAACTACACAATTTAAGGCTCAAAAATTTGAAAAATTAATCCAATATGTCAACCCTCTGATCGGAACGGAAAAGATGGGACATACTTATCCAGGAGCAACGGTTCCTTTTGGCGCTGTGCAGCTAAGCCCTGAAACAGACTCCATTTCTTATGAACTTAATGGAAAATACAATGGTGAGGTTTATAAATACTGCGCCGGCTACCGCTATGAAGACAAAACAATTGTAGGCTTCAGTTCTACCCATTTCAGTGGAACAGGACATTCTGATCTTGGTGATTTTCTGGTGATGCCTACCGTAGGAAAACTTCAGTTGAATCCCGGAACAGCTTCACATCCTGAAAGTGGTTACAGAAGCAGATTTTCACATCAAAATGAAACGGCAGAAGCCGGATATTATAAAGTAAAACTGGATGATCACAATATTATGGCTGAGCTGACAGCAACACCAAGGGTAGGAATTCACCGCTATACTTTTCCAAAGTCTGACCAGGCTCATATTATTCTGGATTTGATGGCTGGCATTTACAATTATGATGGAAAAAATATATGGACCTATGTACGGGTAGAAAACGGAAATACTATTACAGGCTATCGTCAGACCAACGGCTGGGCAAGAACTAGAACAGTTTACTTTGCGATGAAGTTTTCGAAACCTTTTAAATCTTATGGTCAGAAAAACTATGATGAGAAGCAGGTTTACAAAGGATTTTGGAGAAAATTTGACCAAAATCAGAATTTCCCAGAAATCGCAGGTAAGAATCTGAAAATGTATTTTGATTTTGATACCAATGAAAATGAATCCATCGAAGTTAAACTGGCTATTTCTCCTGTAAGCCAGACCAATGCTCTGGAAAACCTGGAAAAAGAAGCCGGAAATATAAATTTTGATCAGGCAAAAACTCAGGCTCAAAACAATTGGAATAAGGAATTAAATAAAATTGTCATCAAAGGTTCCGATACAGAAAAAACCAACTTCTATACAGCAATGTATCATACCTTCATTAATCCTACCACTTATATGGATGTGAACGGAGAATATAAAGGCTTGGATCAAAATGTTCATAAGGCTGATGGATTCACCAATTATACTACCTTTTCTCTATGGGATACCTACCGTACTCTTCATCCTTTCTTTAATATCATCCAGCCTAAACGAAATGGTGACATGGTAAAATCTATGATGGCTCATTATAATCAGTTTTCTATGAAAATGCTTCCTATCTGGTCACATTACGCCAATGATAACTGGTGTATGAGCGGCTATCACAGTGTAAGTGTAGTGGCTGATGCTATCATTAAAGGAAATTATGATGGAGATCCTGAAGAAGCCTTAAAAGCCTGTATAGAAACTGCTAACAAAAGAAATTATGAAGGTATCGGACAATATATTGACCTGGGATACATTCCGGCTGAGAAAAACGGAACTTCAGTTTCCAATACGCTGGAATATGCCTATGACGACTGGGCTATTGCTCAACTGGCAAAACATTTAAACAAAACAGAAATCTACAATCAGTTTATCAAACGATCTGAAAACTGGAAAAATAACTTTGATAAAACCATCGGGTTTATGCGTCCGCGTCTGGCAGATGGAAGCTTTAAAAAAGATTTTGATGTGCTCAGTACTCATGGGCAAGGTTTTATTGAAGGAAACTCATGGAACTACAGCTTCTTTGTGCCACAAAATCCTGATGAGCTGATTACTTTGATGGGCGGAAAGAAGAAATTCGCTTCAAAACTTGATGAGCTGTTCACTATGCATTTACCAGATGAATTCTTTGCAGATACCGAAGATATTACACGTGAAGGAATTATTGGTGGTTATGTTCACGGAAACGAACCTGCTCACCATGTTGCTTATTTCTATAATTGGGCAGGACAGCCATGGAAAGCACAGGCACAGATCCGCCGTATTTTAGAAATGCAATATAAAGCTACTCCTGATGGACTGGGAGGAAATGATGATGCCGGACAAATGAGTGCCTGGTATATTTTAAGTTCATTAGGGTTTTACCCCGTGGCACCGGGATCGGAAGATTATTCGATCGGAAGCCCTGCGGTTGATAACGCTGTATTAAATCTGGAAAACGGAAAAACTTTTGAAATTGAAGCCATTAATCAAAGTCCGAAAAATGTGTATGTTCAGAAAGTTCTTCTGAATGGAAAAGAGATTAAGAATTTTATTTTAAAGCATTCTGAGATTATGAATGGCGGAAAGCTTACTTTTTATATGGGAAATAAAGCTAAGAAATAAAAAGTGACTAAATCCAATGAAAGGTTTAAAATAAAGAAAGCGGGCTTTGGCCTAGTCATGGTCGGAAGAAATTTCCGACCATTTTTTATGTTTTAAGTTTTGAAGACTTTTGCAGGATCCCCCCCCGCAAATATTATTAAAATTGCGGTAATCATATCCCGAAGTTCCATAGCGATGCGTCTTTTAGCTGTTTTATATCCTAAATTGTTTACTTTTTTGTAAATCAAGAGCAGCATAGAAGCAATCATTGTCATGTAGAGCATTACTTCAATTCCGTTTTTATTGAGCGAAACAAGATGGCTTAAATTCAACTCTTGTTTCATAAATCTGAAGAATACCTCAATATCCCACCTTTTACGGTAATAATCCGATATTTCTTTGGCAGAAAGTTCAAATTCGTTGGTTATGAACCAAAGTTCTTTAGCTGTTTTTTCATTTTTGATAACGATCAACCGAAAATATGTTTCTACTTTTTCTTCACGATGATGAATATTTCCCCGTTTGTTTTGGATGGGTTTTCCGGTGTAAAGCTTCACTTTGCTGTCTTTAATAACTCCCCAATCATCCCATTTTATTGGGGTTTCTGTTTTAATAAAAGATTCAATCTCTTCATATTTCCTGTTTTCTTTGGAACGGATAATAAATTTCAGAAGCTTTTCTTCAAAATCTTTCATCGTCCTTGTAGACTGGATCCCTCTGTCTATGATATAAATATTATCATGATGATCTTCTTTTTTCACCTGGTTCAGAACAGCCTGGGCAAGAGCATTATCTTCTGTTGAGTATTTTTGCCCCGTAAAAACATCTACCGCTGATGGCAAAATTCCGTCAAATGAAAAACTGAATTTCACTAATTTTTTTCCACTTTTCTGATCAATTCCTTCTTTAAGCTTGTTACATGTATCAGCTACAATGGTACTGTCAACTCTGATTAAGTTGTATTTTTCGATTTCTGTCTTGGAATAAAGTTCCGAAAATCTTTCGTACATCTGTTCGTAGATTTCTAGGAAATAATTGGAATCAATTTTTGAAAGCCTCTCAGAAATTGAACTCCTTCGAATCTTTTCCTCTTCCCCTAAACCAAATAAGGCTTTGAATCCACTGCTATTAAAAGTATCTTCGAGTGTTCTTTGACTTAATTTTTCATTATCAAATATGCAATACAAAAGCAGGTAGAATATTTTTCTTCCATGCAAAACTTTACTATAATAATCCACTTTTGTACTTGCGGAAAGGTGACTTAAAAGTGCTTCGGGAATAAATTCTAAAACATCTTTAAGTGATATTTTGTGATCTTTAAAAACTGACATAAACAATTGATTATCAGCAATAAAGATACAAAAAATGAAACAATAAAACAAATTAAATAGTTGATAATCAATTAATTACAATAATAATATTGAATATCTAAAAACAAAAAGTCGGAAGAAAAAATCTTCCGACCATGACTAGGCTTTGGCCCGCTCTTATTGATTATTATTTTCCTGAACATTTTTCATTGTATAATTTAATTCCTTCTGTTTGCTCCAGATCTTTTAATTTTTTCAGGGCTGTACATGCAACATCTGTTTTGTTTTGCGCTATTGAAATTGAGGCTACATTATACAATGCTTCCGTATTTGTATTATCATCTTCATGAGCTTTATTGAAAAAGTATATTGCATTATCAAACTTTTGTCTGTTAGTTGCCTCTATTCCCCTATTAAAATTTTCTATAGAAGCTCTCTTATCTTTTATATTCACTACAATTCCTTTACTTTCATGATAAGGAGTCAAGTTATAAAAAGCTAGGCTACCAGATCCATCTTCCATTTCACTTTTTACACGATAAGGGATAATAATTTTGTAAAAGTTCTCATAACCTGTTATATCCCATAATTTATAATCCTTTTGTAGAGTTGCCTTGAATAAATCGATACTTCTCTGGTTATCTTTATTCTGTTTCTTATTATCTGTTTTTACTTCAATTTCTTTCATTTTGGGGAAAATTCTGATTTCTCCGTCCACAACAAAATTGTGTGCATACTTTTTCTGAGAGTACATTTCCATCATTTCAGTAATTATTCCTTTGGTCAATGTTGGAGTAATGTTTCTGGAAGTAATTATAATGGAATCACCTGTTGACTCATTTGTAAATTTTTTCAAAAGAATAGATGTTTTAACAAACTTCATCTTTCTTATTTTGTCAGGAAAACTTACTCCATCGACTTTCTGTATTACGATTAACGAATCTGATGTTAGTGTTTGAATTTCATAAGCAGACTTATCTGATAGTTTCATCAAGTTCTTTTCAAATTTAAAATCCTTACATTTTGTTCTTTCTATAGCCCACGGATCAATACATTCGCATATGTTATCTCCTTTAATCTTCCATACTAAAAATCGATATGACTCTGATGACAAATCTCGGCTTCCATCTAACATAACAGATTTCACTTTTGTCCATGATGAATTTGAAAGTAGTTGTGTGTTTATTTGTGAGCTAAACTCTAAAGAAACTGAGAGAAATAAGATTAAAAAGAACTTATACATTGATTATTATTTTCGCACAAAACTAGTTAAATAATAGTTTATTAAAAACAATACCATCTATGAATAAAGGAAAGCTTACACTTTACATAGAGGGTTCAACGAAAAGACAAAATATTTTCGCTGATTAAATGAATTTGATTAAAAATTGGAACTGAAAATCTGAATAATCTCATAAGCATTCAATTGTTAAAAATAAGTTTTAGCTAAAGTCAATGGAAGATCTAAAATAAAGAGAGCGGGCTTTAGCCCGCTCCTATTGAATTATCACAATAATCTCAAGCTAATTCAAGATCATATGCTGCGATTTTGTCTTATTAATCTCTTGGTTCAAAAAGCAATCTCTCACCAAATTTCTCTTCTGCAATTTTCCCATTGTCATACACAAGGTGTCCATTAACAAAAGTATGAGTAACTTTGGAATGGAAATTCATTCCTTCCAATGGGCTCCATCCACATTTGTATAGTAAATTGTCTTTAGAAACCGTCCAGTCTTCATTAAGATCCACTAAAACCAAATCTGCTTTATATCCTTCTCTCACATATCCTCTTTTTTCAACTTTGAAAAGAATTGCCGGATTATGGCACATCTTTTCAACGATTTTTTCAAGGGATATTTTACCGTTTTTATAGTTTTCAAGCATTACTACCAAAGAATGTTGTACCAAAGGTGCTCCTGAAGGGCATTTTGTATACACATTATTCTTTTCCTCTGCGGTATGTGGCGCATGGTCTGTAGCAATCACATCAATTCTGTCATCCAGCAGTGCTTCCCAAAGAGCATCTTTATCTTTTTGAGTTTTTACAGCAGGGTTCCATTTAATAAGATTTCCTCTCGTTTCATAATCTTCATTGGTAAAAGTAAGGTGGTGAACACATACCTCAGCAGTGATCATTTTATTTTGTAAAGGAATGTCATTTCTGAAAAGTTCCATTTCTTTTGCGGTGGAAAGATGGAAAACATGAAGTCTTGCTCCTGTTTTTTTCGCAAGTTCAATCGCTTTAGACGAAGATTTATAACACGCTTCTTCGCTTCTGATCAAATGATGGAATTTTACAGGAATGTCATCCCCATATTCATCCCTATATTTTTGAGTATTGGCTTTGATGGTCGCTTCATCTTCACAGTGAACCGCAATAAGCATTTTGGTATTACTGAAAATATTTTCAAGTGTTTCCGGATTGTCCACCAGCATATTTCCTGTAGATGAACCTAAGAATAATTTGATTCCCGGAACATTTCTCGGATTTGTTTTTAAAACCTCCTCCAGATTATCATTGGTTCCTCCCATCATAAAACCATAGTTGGCATAAGCTTTTTGAGATGCTATCTCATATTTGTCTGCCAGCAGTTCTTGGGTAACAGCATTGGGAACCGTATTAGGCTGATCTATAAAACTGGTAATTCCCCCAGCGATAGCAGCTTTTGATTCACTTTCAATATCTCCTTTATGAGTAAGTCCCGGGTCACGGAAGTGTACCTGATCATCAATCACTCCCGGTAGAAGATACTTTCCAGAACCGTCAATAACCCGATCTGCATCTTCAGAAATACCTACAGCTATTTTAGAGATTAAATCATTTTCTATAAGAATATCACTCTCAACAACTTTTCCTTCGTTGACAATATTTACATTTTTTATAAGAACTTTCATTTCAATTTATTTCCCCACAAAATTAAGATTTTAAGTTTTAATTCACTCCAAAATCACCAAACGAATACTTAAAGTTTTACATTTGTAAAAAATTTCGACTTTGTACAAAAAACTATTAGGGCAGACAATCATCTATGGAGCGGGAGCTATAGCACCCAGAATTATTTTATTCATCCTGAATCCACTTTTGATCTATAAGATCCCCAATGAAGGTTTTGCAATTTTCACACAGCTTTATGCGTGGATTTCATTTGTGAATATCATTCTTTCTTTTGGTTTTGAAACGGCATATTTCCGTTTTTCAGCAGAAGATGGAAATGAGAAAAGAACCTTCAATACATCATTCTGGTTCCTGTTTTCTACATCCACGGTTTTTCTTGCCTTGTGTTATTTGCTCAATCAGCCTATTGCAGATTATTTAGGATATCATGATAATCCGGAATATATCAGGTGGTTTGCTTTAATTGCCTTTTTTGATAATTTACTGGTCATCCCTTTTGCGTGGCTGCGTTTCCATAATAAACCTATCAAATATTCTGCAGTAAGAGTGGTTCAGGCTATATTTCAAGCCGTTTTTACAGCAGCTTTATTCTTCTGGATTCCGGAAAGTATCTCAAGAAGTATTGGTTTGGATCAGAATGTAGATTATCCGTTCTTCAGTAATCTGGCAGGAAGTGCTCTAGGAGTTTTATTATTACTTCCTATTATATTAAAAGTAAGATTTCAGTTCGTAACATCACTGTTTTCACGTATGATCAAATATTCTTTCCCTCTTATGCTGGCGGGTCTTGCTTTTATGGTGAATGAAAATTTTGATAAATCAATTCAGAGAAATTATATTTCGGATGAGCAGGCAGGAGCTTATGGTGGCTGCTATAAACTGGCTGTACTGATGACTTTATTTGTAACGGCTTACAGAATGGGTATTGAACCTTTCTTCTTTAAACAGATGGATAAAGGAGATGCCAAGAAAACCTACGCCAAAGTTGCAGAATACTTTGCTTTCTTCGCTTGCGCTGTGGCTTTAGGAATCATAGCCAATATTTCATGGCTGAAAGCCGTCTTTATTCCGAACAAATCTTATTGGATTGCTATAGACATCATCCCGATCATTGTTATTGCCAATCTTTGTTTCGGAATTTATTATAACTTTTCTACCTGGTACAAAGTAACAGACAGAACAGGTGTGGGAACTATCATTTCATGGCTTGGAGCAGGGATCAATATTGGCCTTAACCTTTTGGCGTTAAGCTATTACAAAAGTATGATTGGTTCTGCTTGGGCTACATTCGGAGCTTATATTATCATGATGATTGTTTCTTATCTGCTAGGACAAAAGTATTATCCAATTCCTTACAGAATGAAGAAAATGTCTTTCTTCCTGATCCTTCTGGGAGTCTTCAGCTTCATTATAGTAAAATATCTAGACTATAATATTATAACAAGTAATTTACTATTTTTGGCCTTTACCGGAATTTTGATTTATTCTGAAAAAGATTTGATTGTATCGAGAATCAGAAAGAGCTAAACTTTGGTCTTTATTTTGATAATAAACAAGCCTGTTATCAATGTAAACAAATATTTAAAAAGATATAAATCATAAACCAACAAAGGTTTTAATTATTATCTTTAACCTTAATATAAAAAACAACTAATAAAAACATCTTTTATATAATTTATGAAAATTATTGTTCCTATGGCTGGACGTGGTTCCAGATTACGTCCTCATACATTAACAGTTCCAAAACCTCTTATTCCTATTGCAGGAAAACCTATCGTACAGAGATTGGTGGAAGATATTGCTAAAGTTGCAGGAGAAAACATTGAAGAAGTAGCTTTTATCATTGGAGATTTTGGTCCTGAGATTGAAAAATCTCTTATTCAGATTGCTGAAAAGCTGGGAGCAAAAGGAAGTATATATTACCAGAATGATCCTCTTGGGACCGCCCATGCCATCAAATGTGCTGAGCAGTCTATGCAGGGAGATGTTGTGATTGCATTTGCAGATACTCTTTTCCGTGCAGATTTCCAACTGGATAAAAATTCAGATGGCGTAATCTGGGTGAAAAGTGTAGAAGATCCGTCTGCTTTCGGAGTGGTAAAATTAGATAACTATGGTTTCATCACAGATTTTGTGGAAAAGCCTAAAACTTTTGTTTCAGATCTTGCCATCATTGGGATTTATTACTTCAACAGTGCTGAAAAGCTGATGGAAGAGATCAACTATATCATGGATAATGATATTAAAAACGGTGGCGAATACCAGTTGACAACTGCCCTTGAAAACCTTAGGTCTAAAGGAGCAAAATTCACCCTTGGAAAAGTAAATGACTGGATGGACTGTGGTAACAAAAATGCTACCGTAGAAACCAACAGCAAAATCCTTGAATATGAAAGAGAGGAAATGAAAAACTTCCCTGCTTCAGCAGTAATTGAAAACTCTTTAATCATTCAGCCTTGCTTTATTGGTGAAAATGTGAAAATTTCCAATTCAAAAGTAGGGCCTGGGGTTTCGTTAGGGAACAATACCACTGTAGTGAATTCCAATATTGAAAATTCTCTGATTCAGGAGAACACAAAAATCAATCATGGAAACCTTTCCAACTCTATGATCGGAAACTCTGCACAATATTTTGGAGTTGCCAGAGAAATTTCTTTAGGAGACTACTCTGTTTTGGATTTTCTTTCTAAATAAGAATAGAAATTATTTAACTTAAACAAGATATCATCAAACCACACAAAAGATTTTGTGTGGTTTGGCGTTAATATTGCACCGTATTTTTTAATTTAAAGATAAATACATGAAAAACTGGATCCCGCTTCTTTTATTGCTTCTTGCCTTATCATCCTGTAAAACCCGTACCAAAGCTCAAAATGATACAGATCATACACGGGACAGCATTGCGGTGACAAAAGATCAGGATAACGGAAATCCAAAAGATGCGAATGAACCAGTAAAAGATAAACTTACCTTTTACGAGCATGTATTGGTTCCGCCAAAATTTGATCAAATTAAGATCGACAGTAAAATCAGGGTAGAAACAGGAAGCTATGTACCTACATTGGATGCTACGGTTTATATTGAAAACGATACAAAGGTTTGGATGAATCTAAGAGCTTTATTCATCAACGCGGCCAGAGGTATTGCTACTCCTGAAGGAATAAAAGGACAGGATAAGATCAATAAAACCTATATAGACTCAGATTTTGATTATCTTAATAATTTATTGAATGTCAACTTCATCGACTATAAATCTTTGGAGAAAATCTTATTGGGAAGAACGTTTGTAAAAATCAACGACAGACAATTTACCCTCACTCAAAATGCACAAGGTTTCAAAATGGTTTCTAATACCAACCAAAAAATTGTGACAGATGAGAAAAACAGAGAGTATAAAATTGCTCTTCAATACGACACCAATTACGATCTGTTAAACGTTAACTTAAAAGATATTTTATCTTCAGATGAGCTTGATGTTTCTTACAGTGACTGGAATGAATACGAAGGAATCCGCCTTCCAAAAAATGTTAAAATAATTATAAAAGGTTCAAAATCTAGTCAAATTCTAATGGAAAATACGAAATTTGACTTTTCGAGGATGGAAACACCTTATTCTGTACCATCCAGTTATAAGAAAATTGAGATTAAATGATTAGAAAATTTAGCTTTTTAATAGGTGTTTTGATGTTCGGACTGCACCAGGGACAGCAGACCAAAGAACAACTGCAGAAGCAGAATGCCGAACTTAAAAAACAAATTGCACAAATAAATACCGATCTAGCCAAAACAAGAAGTGAATCTAAGCTTTCCGTAGCTTACCTTTCCAATGTGAACCAAAAATTGGTTTTAAGAGAGAAGGTGTATAACAATACGCAGAAAGAAAAAAGATTCATTGAAGATGACATCTATTTACGTCAGCTGGAAATCAACCGTCAGAATAAAGAACTGGCTGTTTTGAGAAAAAACTATGCTGAGGTTTTGGTAAATGCTTATAAAAATAAAGGAGTACAGAACAAAGTAACTTTTATTCTTTCTGCCAAAAACTTGGGAGAAGCTATCCGTAGAGTACAATATCTGAAACAGTACTCAGATTATCAGGATAAAAAAGCCGCTGAAATTACTGATGCTGCCAATTTGATCAAGAAGACAATTGCACAAAAACAAAACTCTGTAAAAGCGAAAGCAAACCTTCTGGTAAATCAACAGAAGGATCTAGCCACTATTAATGCTGAAAGAGCTCAAAAAGAGCAGTTGGTAGCCGACTTTAAGAAAAACGAATCCAAACTGACCGCTGAACTTAAACAAAAACAGGTTCAGTCTAAAGCATTAGAGGGACAGATCAGAGCTATTATTGCTGAAGAAATCAGAATTGCCAAAGCAGAGGAAGAAGCAAGAAGAAAAGCCGAAGCAGAAAAAATTCGTTTAGCGAAACTGGCTGCTGAAAGAGAAAAAGCAAGAATTGAAGCTGAAGCTAAGGCAAGAGCAGAAGCCCTTGAAAGAGAAAGAAGAATTGCAGAAGCAGAAGCGAAGAAAGCAGCAGAACTGGCAGCAAAAAGAGCCGAGGAAGAAAGAAAACGCAGTGAAGATGCTGCTAAAGCAGAAGCTAACGCTAAAGATGAAGCAAGAAGAGTAGCTGCTAAAAAAGCCTCAGACGAAGCCAATGCAAGAGCTAAAGACGCTGCAGATAAATTAACAGCAGCAAGAGCCGCAGAAGCAGCCCTTACCAAGAGAAAAGAAGAAGATAAAAAAGCAGCTGAAACTAAAGCTATGACAAGCTACGGAGTTTCTACCGCTACCGGAAACAGTTTTGCAGATAACAGAGGAAGACTTGGTTATCCTGCAGACAGAGCCGGACAGATCACTCACCGTTTCGGAAGACAGCAGCACCCGGTTTTCAAAAATATATCTGAAGACAATACCGGTATTAAAATTTCCGTACCTTCAGGAACGCGTGCCAAATCTGTATTCCCGGGAACTGTATCTTCTGTTGTAGCCAGCAGTGACGGTACAAAAACCGTTATCATTAAACACGGAGGATACTTTACCATCTATTCCAACTTATCTAATGCAAATGTTTCCAAAGGACAGCAGGTTTCATCAGGAACTCCAATAGGTACAATTGCTCAGGATTTTGACGGCGCTTATACGCTTGATTTCCAAGTATGGAATGGAAGTACACCAGTTGATCCACTAGGTTGGATTTCATATTAAAAAAAGTGTACCTTTGTAAAAATTTTAAGAGATGAATACACTAACTATACTTGCCTTATCTTGGCAGCATATCCTTATCGTAGCAATACTTTTAGTATTACTTTTTGGAGGAAAGAAAATTCCGGAATTAATGAGAGGAGTTGGTTCAGGAATCAAAGAATTTAAAGATGCGGTAAAAGAAGAAGATAAGCCAGGTGCTGAAAAAAAATCTTCTGATAACAATAATAATTCTTCAAGCAACTAAAATTCCTTAGAATTAATGAAATTTACTGAGACTGCATGGAAAGTCTTCAATCAAGCTATTGAAGACTATCACGTGTCTGATGACGTTAACACTCTAATTAGTAACCCGTTCGAAAAAGATAGTTTGGAACGGATTTTGTATGCAAAGAACTGGATTGATACCGTTCAATGGCATCTGGAAGATATAATTAGAGATGAAAATATTGATCCGGCTGAAGCTCTTCAACTCAAGAGAACAATAGACGCCTCCAATCAGAAAAGAACTGATCTGGTAGAATATATTGATGGCTGGTTCCTTAATAAGTTTGAAAATATAACTCCTAAACCTGAAGCAAAAATAAATACGGAAACTCCCGCTTGGGCAGTAGACAGGCTATCAATTCTTGCATTAAAGGTTTATCATATGTCGTTAGAGGCTAATAGAGAATCTGCTTCTGAAGAACACAGAAACAACTGCCAGGCTAAACTGGATGTTCTGCTTACTCAGAAAGAGGATCTGTCAACTTCTATAGATCAGTTGCTAGCTGATATTGAAAACGGTAACGTTAAGATGAAAGTATACAAACAAATGAAAATGTATAACGATGAAAGTCTTAACCCAATCCTTTATCAAAAAGGGCAACAGAAATGAAACGACTAATTTTTCTTGGAGTACTTATCATATTAACATCTTCCTGCGCAACGGAAAAGCTTAACCTTTCTCCGTTGTCAAATAATTTTTATAGTGATACTAAAGGTTCTGATTCCGATAGAGGCTCAAAGAAGAATTTTAATATCAATATTAAAGAGAATGTAAATGCTTCTGAAATCTCAAACATGATCTCTACTTTCCCCAAGTTTAAAAACAACGGGTTAAATGATGAGATTACCAGCTTGAAATACAGCCTTCAGAATTATTTATATGCTATTGATGCCAACAACTCTACAGGAAAGAGCAGAGCCCTTAAAAGCTTTGAAAAATCTTACAAAAAAATTCAAAAGCTAAGGCAGAATCTTGACAGAGATGACGATGAAGTTCTCAACAGATATCTGGTTCGTTTAAAGACCAATATTTCTGTTATTGAAGATGCTTTGCCAGGAAGTTAAAACCAATTTGAACAATCAATGATTAAAATTCAGGCGGAAGCCAATGTTCCTACAGAGCACGGTACTTTCCGAATGATAGCTTTCTCCGAAAACGTTAACGACTGGATGCCTCACATGGCCATTGTTGCAGAAAATACAGATTTCTCAAAACCAGTGAATGTTCGTTTCCACTCAGAATGTATTACCGGAGAAGTTTTCCATTCAAAAAAATGCGAATGCGGCCAGCAATTAGATGCTGCAATGAAATATATCCATGAAAACGGTGGAATTATCATCTACCTTCGTCAGGAAGGAAGAAACATCGGGATCATCAACAAGCTGAAGGCTTATTCCCTACAGGAAAAAGGGCTGGACACTGTACAGGCCAATCTTGAACTGGGACTTCCCGCAGATGACAGAAACTTTGGCGTAGCCATTGAAATTCTTAATCTGCTGGATGTAAAAGATATCAACCTTCTGACCAATAATCCTGAAAAGGTAAAATATGTTGTAGACAGCAATATTCACCTTAATTCTAGAGTACCACTACAGATTCCTGCGAACGAAATAAGCAAAGGATATCTGCAAACCAAAAAAGACTTCTTTGGACATCTTCTGGATGACAATGATAACTAGATAAAATAAAAAGCTTCAGAAATTCTGAAGCTTTTTATTTTTAAGAAGATAGCTGATTATATAAAGATCGTTTGAGATTCGAGGGCTATCAGGCTATACTATAGGGTTTATATCGATTTTAATGGCACTATTTTACCTTAATCATTATTCTTTTTAATACACTTCAGATACAAATCAAAAGCCCCAGAAGATATTCTCCCGGGACTTTTTTAATTATAAAAAACTGAAAAGATATTCTAATTATTTAGTCTTAATTTTAGACTCGTCTATATTGTAATATTTAATTACGCTCTTGTAATCATTGTAATCTACCGCATTACCTTTAGCAGCTACTTTAGCACCACCAGTTCCTGTTCCGTTTGCAGGAAGAATAAGGACTCTGAATTTTTTATTCTGATAATAAGATGGATTAGCTGTCAAACTAAATGTATTTGTAGAATTAATATTAATAGTAGCTGCATATTTACTGAATTCATAAATATAATCTACAGCATCATTATTTGCATTACCTACATAGTAAGTATAAGGAAGAAGTTTCCATACAGGAGAATCTCCATCAGTTCCAATCTGCATATAAATAAGTACCATATCAGATTGTATTAATGGCTTATTAAAATCATCACTCCATCTGTAAAGATTATCATTAACTCTTGTAAAAGTTGGAGATATATCAAATGATTGGTTTATAGTATCATAATCTGTTCCTTGTACCACAGTATCATCACTATTATCACAGCTATAAGCAGTAAAACCTACAGCACCAAGGAATAAAAAGAGAAGTATTTTTTTCATTTCTTATTAAAGTTTAGTTATTATTTATAATGCATATTCAAATCATATACCAAAAATCTCAAAAACTTTGTTTTCCTCATTTTTTTAATCGTATTTTTGTTCTTATTCAAAAAGTCATGAAGAAATTATTATATACTTCACTCTTTATTACCGCATTGATAAGTCCTAAGGTGAAAGCCCAGTACCAGCCCAAAAATGCCTCTAAGGAAGATGTAAAAAAGGCTCAGCAATGGGTAGATAAAACATACAAAAACCTTTCTCAGGATGAAAAATTAGGACAGCTTTTTATTGTGGCACTTTATACCAATAAAGGGGAAGAGTATATCAGCCAGGTAAGAAATATTGTTACCGCAGATAAAATTGGCGGTCTGATTTTAATGCAGGATGATGCAGGAAGAGAAATAAATCTGGTGAATGAATTTCAGCAAAAGTCTAAAATCCCTTTAATGATCGGGATGGATGCAGAATGGGGATTATACCAGAGAATTGCTACAGCACACAAATTTCCGTGGGCAATGACATTAGGCGCTATTCAGGATAAAAATCTTGTATATCAAATGGCAGCAAAAATTGCTGATGACTGCCACAGAATGGGGATCAACTGGGATTTCGCTCCTGTAGTGGATGTAAATACCAATCCTAATAATCCTATCATCGGAAACAGAAGTTTTGGCTCCGAAGTGAATAACGTAATCAGCTCTGCCCTGTCCTACTCTAACGGTCTTCAGGATAACAATATCTTAGCAGCAATCAAACATTTTCCCGGACACGGAGATACCAGCACAGACTCTCACCTTGACCTTCCTGTAGTTTCTCACTCGATAGACAGGCTTAATACAGTGGAACTGGCACCATTTAAAGCATTGATGAATAAAGGAATCGGCGGTGTAATGGTTGCTCACTTATATGTTCCAAGTTTAGAATCAGGAAAAGGAATTCCCGCTTCTGTTTCTAAAAACATCATTACAGGATTATTAAAAGATAAGCTGGGCTATAAAGGTTTAATCATCACCGATGCTCTGAACATGGGCGCTGTAGCCAATAAATACAAGCCGGGCGAATTGGATGCGATGGCTTTTAAAGCAGGAAATGACATAATGCTTTTCTCTCAGGGTGTTTCTGAAGGAAAAAAACTGATTCAGAAAGCCATTGATAAAGGAGAAATATCCCAATCCAGAGTAGAGGAAAGCGTGAAAAAAATTCTTTTGACCAAATATTTCCTCGGACTGACTCAGTATACACCAAAAAATCCTGAAAATATCAATGCTGACCTGAATAACAATTCTCATACCCAATTGGTACAGAATCTTTATTCTAATGCTTTGACTTTATTAAAAGACGAAAAGAAATTACTTCCTCTTACAGGAAAGCAGGTTTATTACGTTCCTCTTGAAGAAGCTCCTTATCAGACTTTTGCCAACAGATTAGGTAATCATGTAATCATTAAAAAGTCGGAAGAAATTAATACTATTCCGGCGGGTTCTACAGTAATTGTAGGGTTCCATAAGGATAACTCAACCGCTTATAAAACTTACAAAATATCGGCAGAATCCAAGAAAACACTGTCAGACCTTACGAAAAATCAAAATATAATACTGAATATATTCGGAAGTGCTTATGCATTGAAAGATATTGATATTTCAAAAGTCTCAACAGTTCTTGTTTCTTATGAAAACAATGATGATTCTATGAATGCTACTGCAGATGCTTTGAACGGAAAAACAAAAATATGGGGTAAACTTCCTGTGCTGGTGAATGATCAGCTGAAACCGGGAATGGGGATAGAGCTTAATGCAACTGCCTCAGCCAAAACCAATTAATACAACATCAAAAACAACAATAATCTAATGAAAATAGGCATACTTTGCTATCCCACATATGGAGGAAGCGGAATTGTAGCAACAGAATTGGGAATGTCTCTTGCCAATAAAGGATATGAAGTACATTTCATCAGTTCTGCACTTCCCGCAAGATTAGACATCACCAACCCGAATATTTTCTTCCACAGGGTAAATGTTCAGACCTATCCTCTTTTCCAGTATCAGCCTTATGATATTGCATTGAGTTCCATGATCTACAGGGTTGTGAATCTTTATAAACTGGATCTTCTTCATGCCCATTATGCCATTCCTTACGCATATGCAGCTTTTACGGCAAAGCAGATGCTTCAGGAAGACAATAATGATATTCCTTTGGTTACAACATTGCACGGAACAGACATTACCCTTGTAGGCCAGCACCCAAGTTATAAGCATGCTGTAGAATTCTCAATCAATCAGTCGGATGCGATTACTTCGGTTTCTGAAAGTCTGAAAAAAGATACCCTGCAGTTTTTCAATATCAAAAAAGAAATTCAGGTGATTACCAATTTTATTGACAATTCTGAATTTGACGACTGCTCAGAGTGCCAGAGAACACAGTTTGCCAATCCTGATGAAAAGATCCTGATCCACGTATCTAACCTTCGTCCTGTAAAACGTGTAGACGAGGTTCTTCAAATCTTCAAGAATGTGGAGAAAAAAGTAAAATCCAAACTGATCATCATTGGTGAAGGTCCGGATATGGAAAAAGTAAATCAGTTTTTGGAAGAAAACCCCGATCTTATTTCCAAAATTCGTCTTTTAGGAAAGGTGAATGATCTCTATAAAATCTTACAGCTTTCTGATGTATTTCTTCTTCCTTCCGAGCAGGAAAGTTTCGGTTTGGCAGCATTAGAAGCGATGGCAGCTTATACGCCGGTCATCAGTTCCAATGCAGGAGGAATTCCTGAGGTGAACATTCAGGGAGAAACCGGATATCTTGCTGAAATCGGAAATGTAGAAGCCATGAGCAACTACACTATCAAACTGTTAAGCAATGATGAACTTTTAGCCAAAATGAAACAAAATGCGAAAGATCAGGCTATAAAATTCGATTTGAAAAACATTCTTCCTATCTATGAGAAAATGTATAGAACAACCATAGAAAATTTTAATAAGGAGCTGACGAAAGTATAATATTTCTATTATATTTATCGTCATACTTATGACGGAAAAACTACTTCAATATCTTTGGAACTATAAGGTTTTCAAACATTTTAACTTCAAGGATATTGAAGGGAATTCCGTTGAGATCATCCATTTCGGAAAATGGAATACCAATGCCGGTCCGGATTTTTCGGATGCTAAAATCAAAATCAACGGCTTACTTCTCGCAGGAAATATTGAACTGCACATCCGCTCTTCAGACTGGATTTTCCACAATCATTCCCAAGATCCCAATTACCAGAATATCATACTTCATGTTGTGTATCAGCATGACACAGATCTTCATGATCTTACCGGAAAAAATATTCCCACTTTGGAACTGAAAGATTATCTGGATGAAAATATCATTCAGAAATATGAAAAGCTTGTTCATCAGGAAGAATTTATCGCCTGCGAAACTCTATTCGAAACAGAAAAAATCCCGGTCAATTTCCATGAGGAGAATATTTTCAAAAAACTGGATGAGAAATCTATGGAGCTTGAGCAGAGTTTAATCCGGTATAAAAATAATTTTGAAGCCGTTTTATTTCACAGTTTTGCTTATTCTTTTGGATTAAAAGTTAATGCCCATATTTTTCGGCAAATTGCAGAAAGCGTGGATTACAGCATTATTAACCTGAGTTCGATTAAAAAAACATAGCTAATTGATTGGTTTTTAATGTTTCATATTTTAGAGATGGCTTTTTGGGTAAAAAATTATAGGCAATTATTCCTGTTACAAGATTGGTCATAAAGTTTACAACCGAGCGATGTCTGGAGTGCTCTACTTGGCAAATATTTTTCAACTCATCATTCACTGTCTCAATGATAGAGCGCTTTCTAAGTAAAATTTTATCGTTCATCTCCATCAAACTGTTCTTCATATTATTGCGAATACTGGTGATTAATTGAATTCCATCTACAAATAATAATTGGGTCAATTTTTCGCTGATATAACCTTTATCTCCGAGCAACTTCCCAAAAATAGACTGTAAAAAAGATTCATTTTTCAACGGTTCTCTATCATCAACATTTGCCTGTGTTACACAAAAACTTAAAAGTTCACCTTTGTCATTGATGATGATATGAAGTTTGAAACCATGAAACCAACCCATGGTAGATTTTCCTGTGGTAGCAATATCTTTGAACACTTTGTTCCGTTTTATCCTTTTATTTTTACAAACTCTTATTGGTGTGCTGTCTACAAAAGATATTCCTGTGCAAGTTCCTAAACAACAGGTTTTTGCAAATAGCGTCATAGGCATCAATGCAGACTGCATTAATTCTACAAAGCGATTATAGGAAACAGTTTGGGGGAAATCTTGTGTCATATGTTTTTGCACATAATAAATATAAAAATGTTTAAAAGTCCTAAAACCACTCAGATGAAAAAGCAGCGTAATTGTGATGACTTCAGAAGTGCTCATTCTGGGTTTCTTTTTTGGTTTGTTTCCAAGGAGGAAAGGTTCTGAAAATTTTTCAAAATCTTCACAAAACTCATCAACAATACAAAAAATATCCGTAATTTTATCAAAACAAATCATAAGGCAAATTTTAGTTAAATCATTATCTATCATCAACTTAAAGATACTAATTTTTGCCTTTTATTGCAAGTTTTTTATTCTAAATTTACAATCGAACTCAGGTTATTAATAAAATCCGCCAGAATCCTCTTCAGCTTGAAGCTTTACTTTTCGGAATTTCAGGATGGCTTGAGGATCCGAAGGATGAAACTATGAAAATATGGAAAAGAGAATTTGAATTTATTAAAGCCAAGTTTTCAATTTCAGATCTTATATTCCGTCCTAAATTTTTAAGGTTAAGACCACCTAATTTCCCAACAATACGCCTATCTCAACTTGCAGATCTTTACAAACATCAGAATTTATTTTCAAAAATTATGGAAGCAGAAAATGCAGATCAGCTTTATCATATTTTTCGTTCTATAAAAGCCTCTGAATATTGGGATTCTCATTTCAATTTCGGGAATATTTCCAAAGTACAGCCAAAGATATTAAGCAAAGATTTTATTGATCTTCTTATTTTAAATACTGTGCTTCCTTTAAAGTATGCTTATCACAGATATCATCGCGAAGAAATTGCAGATGAAATTATCGAGCTGTACAAATCTATTGCTGCTGAGAAAAACACAATCATTACAGGTTGGAAAAAACTGGGATTAGATATCACTAATGCATTGGAAAGCCAAAGCCTGATCTATCATCATAAAACCAATTGCGAAACAAAAAACTGCCTGGCATGCGGAATCGGATTTAAGCTTTTAAAACAAGAATAACTCTATTTTACAGATAAAAATAGGCAAAAAACGGTATCAAAAAAATTCCTTAACTTGCAGTATTAGATTTAATCTTTTAAATAACAATCTGTAAATGCTGAGTAATATCCGTCATAAAATGGAAAGACAATGGTTTGGTGTACTGACAAGAATGGGTGCCAAGCTGGGAATTCCGGTATCTAAATTGAGAGTTTTCTTCATCTACTCCACTTTTGCTACAGCTGGCTTTTTCTTTTTGATCTACTTGGGATTGGCATTTACACTTTGGATTAAAGATATTTTCATCACCAGAAGACCCAGTGTCTTTGATTTATAAATTATGGAATTTTTACCGATTACTTCTGCAGAAGATCATAGAGTTCAGGAAATCTATACATCTTACACCACTACTTTTCCTGTAGACGAACAAAGAGATAAAAAACAGTTTGAGGGTTTATTTTCCAATCCCTATGTGAAATTTATGTCTGTTATTCATGATTCGGAAGCTATTGGATATCTTATTCTATGGGAGCTTAGCTCTTTTGTTTTTGTAGAACATTTTGAAGTGTTTGAAGCGTTCAGAAGTAAGAAACTGGGTTCACATATTATGAATCATTTATCAGAAACTTATCCGAATATTATCTTAGAAATTGAACCCGCAGAACAGAGTGAAGACGCTTCAAGGCGGTATTCTTTTTATCAGAGAAATAATTTTAGTTTGATAGACACCACACACGTACAGCCAAGCTATGGTGAAGGAAAAAAATCCTTGAATTTATGGCTGCTTGCCAACTACACTCCAGAGAATGTAGAGGAAGCAAAAAAAGAGATTCACAATATTATTTATCGTTAAATATAACGCCGGAAATTACTTTCCGGCGTTCTTCTTTTATTTCTTTTGATTAATTTACTTCATATTCCAGTTTGATAGTGATACTGGCTTCTTTTTCTTTGGAAGAGGTATTGAAAGTTCCTCCGTAAGAATAATCTTCATTAGAATTGGGTGCTGTAATCTGAATGACTCCCATAGTTGCCTTTTTCAGATTTCCCAATTTGCTTCCGGAGTTTTCTGCAATTTTTTCGGCACGTTCTTTAGCATCTTTTGTAGCACTGGCAATCATTTCCTGTTTTACAGTGGCCAGTTTAGTATAAAAATAAGCCGGCGAAGAAGAAGTAAATTCAATTCCCCGATTGATAATTTCTGTAATATTTCTGGAAAGGTTTTCTATTTTTCCTACTTCTTTACTTTCAATAGAAACCTTTTGGGTAAGATTATAACCCGAAAATTCTCCCTGTACATAATTTCCATTCGAGTCATTGTAGCTCCTGAACTGTTTCTGAATATCTACGGAAGAAAACACAATTTCTTTCTGTTGTATCCCTTTTGAAAGCAAATAGTCATTGATCACTTTTCTGTCTGTTGCCAGCTCATCATAAGCTGATTTCAGATCAACATTATTTTTGGAAAAACTTCCTGACCAGGTGATCAGATCTGAAGTAAACTGTTTGGTACCTAGTCCGGTTATAGAAATTGTATTTTCAGATTTATTTCTATTTTTGATGGCATTTCCTAAAAACCCGAGGCCGATCACAAAACCCAGCGCAGCAATAGCTACTGAAAAAATGTTTTTATTCATAAAATTTGTGAGTTGAATTGTTGTTACAATAAAATTTGTATCAATTTCTATTCCAATATTTTAAGATTTTTTTAACATTTCAAATAAAAAATTCAATCCGGAAATTTACTTTTGATTTTGTTTCAGTCTTTCAATAAAAAGAGGTGCCGTTTCCTCCAGTCTAAGCATTACACCGGAAAGGTTTTTTGCTTTTACGTATGTCCGAACCTGAGGTTTTGCTAAAAATGAGAACTGGATAAATTCTGAAACTCTGTCTCCAGGAATTCCCGCCCTCACAAAATATTCATCATCTATCCGATCCCGAATCCAGGCAATATGTTCCTGGAGATCATCATATTTATATTGTCTTTTCTGCCTTCTGGCTTTGCCGCTGATCAGATCATATACTCCCTGAACGTTCAGGTTTCCTAAGAGAATGGGCAAAAGAACACTTTTCACTTCTGCCGGTTTTTCCCGCATTTTTCCCACAGGTTGCGGAAGTCCCACCGCATCTCTTACCTGTTCTCCTTTATCTGCTTTGGCTACAATCCGGGAATCAGTTTCAAGATCGCCAGTAAGCTTTTTTACGATCTTTACTTCACCTACATCTTTCGGAATCTGATGAAGAGTAATAAACAGCGGTGAATTGATACCATTCGTAAGAACCTTTCTGGAGGTTCTGTTAAAACCTTCTTGTACAAATCTCAGCTCATCATTCGGATTGGCCTCTATGGAAAATATTCCCTGGGAATCAGAATATACTTTTTTGTCGGTAGACATGTTAATAACGATTACCTTACTTAAATCTTCACCCGTTTCATCAACGATTCGCCCCGTCACAGTCTGTTGGGAGAACATAAAAGCACTGCACAGCAACATGAGAAAAAGAACTATTTTTCCTCGCCATTGTGCCTTTGTATTTTTTATGAAATAATTCAATTTTTATAAAAGTTATTCTTCAGTCTCCTAATTCCGTTTAAAACTCATATTCTGTTGCATCCATCTGAAAATCTTTTCTTACTTATCTCTGAGTTTGTGGAGCACGATAAGATGAAATTCTTGTCAGAACAAAACCTTGAAACCTGTTCAGATCAGCATCACTGCAGAAACCATATTTCAAAATCTTTTTTCTTTCAAAGCCACCTGCAAAAACATAATAAATGAAATGATCTATCAGTGGTTTTTCTATCTTGAGGTTGGTAAAATAGTCATCACCAAGGCTGGCTCTGATGTACTTCATCAAATCTACATCATCCCATTTGTTTTTCACTTTTCCAATAAAGAATCCCTGACCTTTTGGCTGTACGAATTCTCCCGGTTTTGCCGCCAATATTCTCGGATCTGATTTCTGAGCAATATACTGATCGATATCTTTGATCAATTTTTCCACCTTTTTAGGTTTATTATAAAGCTTTGAATCTATTTTCAGGTTTCCGGTAAGTCCCTGTTTCACTTCCACTTCCGGAATCAGAATGGTTTGGCGTACAAGGCTTATATTCATGGGAGACTGTGTATTTTCCGGAGAAACTTTTCTTACCAGACGCTCATATCCTGCTTTCACAAACCGTAATTCATCGCCCTGTTTTCCGGAAATCATGAAATGTCCGTCCCCGTTTGAGACCACTATTTCATCAGTCCGGATGTTGATAACATTTACATCCTGCATTTCAGTACCATTTTCAGAAACAATCTTTCCGAAAATATAATTTTGGGCATGGGTATGGATAAATAGAATAAAGGATAAAAAAAAGAATAGTTTAAGTTTCACAGGCTATTTTTTATAAAGCAAAGCTAAAATTATTTTTAATTTATACCATAAGTTTAACCACAGTTAACGTGTTTTAATATTTCTTTTTAATTTTTGCCTCCAAAACTGTTAAATCGGTTGATCAAATTGTTAAAGTTTCTTTTAAATTTTAGCTAACTTGCAGTCTCAATTCTCTCTCAACAATGCAAAATTCTTACACAGTCATCAATGCTTCTGCCGGATCCGGGAAAACCTACGCTCTGGTACAAAGGCTTCTGATGATCTGTCTCCGTTATCCTAATCAACAGCAATCGATCAGGAATATTCTCGCTCTGACTTTTACTAATAAGGCAGCGAACGAGATGAAGGAAAGAATTTTATCCTGGCTGGGAAATTTCTCAGCGAAAGAATATGCAGAAAATACTGATTTGAAAAATATTCAGAAAGCATTTGAGGAACAAGGCTTAAAGATTACGATTGATGAGCTTCATCATCGTTCAAAAAAACTATTGGATTATGTTCTCCACAATTATTCCACACTGAATATCGGTACGATTGACCGTTTCAATTCAAGGCTGGTAAGAAGCTTTTCTTATGAATTGGGACTGGCGAAAAATTTCAATCTTGAAATTGAAGCAGAGCCGTTTCTGATAGAAGCGGTTGATAAAATGCTGGATCAGATTGGTGAGAATGAAAATATTTCTAATTCTTTCATGGATTATGTAGACTACAGTCTTGAAAATAATGAAAGAATCAATCTTAATAAAAACCTTTATGATTCTGCAAAAGAATTTGTGAAGGATATTCATTATGAACATTTGAAAAGCAATAAAAGTTTTGATGATGCTAATTATGAAAATATAAAGAATACACTTCGTAAAGAGATTGTTCTTAACAAAAAACAATCTGCGGAGCTAGCTGCCAGTTCTATTGAGTTATTCAAATCAAGAAATATTGATATTGAAGATTTTGCCCAGGGTAAAAACGGAATCGGAGGTTTCTTTACAAAGGTCATAGACTTTTATCAACAGAAAAGAGCCGGATTTCCTTTTCCTACCACCCAGGAAGAATCTGTTATCAATAATTACAGAAAAGGAGCATCTTCAAAATCGAAACATAAAGAACCTGAGATTTTTGAAATACTGGATCAGCTTCTCGGCAACAGAATGAAACTTATTCTTCTGTTCATTGAGACTCAAAAGAAAGAAAAAGTTTTGTCCGCTCTTCTTCCTTTGAAGGTGAATAAAGATATTCAGGATGAGCTTCAAAAGATTGAGGAGGAAAATGATCTTGTTCTTCTTTCCAAATTTAATATTCTGATTAATGAAAATCTTAAAAATGAGCCTTCTGCTTTTATTTATGAGAAAGTAGGTTCCCAGTTTCAGCATTATTTCTTTGATGAGTTTCAGGATACATCAGAGCTTCAGTGGCAGAATTTTGTTCCGCTAAGAGATCATAGTGTTTCTACGGAGTATACTTCATTTACATTGGTAGGCGATCCTAAGCAGAGTATTTACAGATTCCGTGGTGGGGAAAGTAAACTGATGCTGGATATTATCAACAAAAAAGAGTTTTCACCAAAAGAAGCAGATCTTCTGGTATTAAAAGATAACTGGAGAAGTGCCATAAACATTGTTCAGTTTAATAATGAATTGTATCGTTTTCATTCCGAGGAACTGCTGGAAGAGCATAAAAATATTTTTGGGGCAGATGCTGAACAAAACCCAAAATCCAAAATGGATGGACGTGTAAAGGTAAATCTGATAGAAAATCTTACCAATGAAGAGTTTTACCAGGATACTTCGGAAAGAATGCGAAAAGATATACAGGAATGTCTGGATAATGGTTTTAAGTTTTCTGATATTACCATCCTTTGCCGTGGGAATTTTGATATTTTCAGTTATTCTCAAAAACTGGGAGGTTTAAAAGTAAATTACCGTGGTGAGGAAACCAATATTAAAACTATTTCTGATAAAGGTCTTACGCTGGAACTTTCCAACACTTTAAAAGCTGTTATTGAATATCTGCGCTGGGAGCTCAATCCTAAGAACAAACATTGTCTGATCATGATGATGTATCACCTGAATACTTTAGGGAAAATTCAAATGTCGGATTTTACTTTATATATGAAAGAAATTCTGGATATTGAAGGCCATGAAGAGATTCTTCAGTTTATTCAGGAGAAATATTCATTACAGCTTAAGCAGGATAATTTCCCGAGATTCAATCTTTATAATTTCATTGAATATTACATCAACGAATTTTCTGTTGAAAATAAAGAGACAGACTTTTTACTGAACTTTCTGGAAATGCTTTTCAATTTTACCCAAAATGCAGGTGCCAGTACAAAAGAGTTTTTGAAATATTGGGATGAAGAGGCTTCTTCGTACACCATTCAGGCTTCGGAAAATATTGATGCGATTCAAATCATGACCATTCACAAATCTAAGGGGCTGGAATTCCCAATTGTTTTTATTCCTATGATGAATAAAAACCGTGACAGTGAGTTTACCAACTGGTTTGATACGAATGAGAATGATGCCCTGAAATCAGTCAACATCAATCAATTTAGCAAAAACCTGGAAGCGTATGATGATGAAATTTTGTTTTTCAATACTAAAAACTCTTATAAAAATCTGATTGACAGATTATGTCTGCAGTATGTAGCCACCACAAGACCTGTTGAACAGCTGTTTTTTTATCTTCAAAAAGCGAATAAGACTTCTAATAATCTTGAGCTATTGGAGTTTCTTGAAGACAAAAATCCGGAAAAGGCTGATGAATTTGATGTCTATGAAGTAAATCCTGAAATGCTGAAGAAATATTCGAAGGATAAAAGTTCATCTTTTAAAACCAAGAATATTGAGGATCTTAAAAATGTGAACGAAAAAAGTACTTCTATCAAGATTGCAACGCCTTCAAAAAACTATCAGGTAAGAAATGAAAAGGTAAGAATTGGTCTTTTTGTACACGAACTTTTATCCAAAATCAATACTGAAAAAGATATCAGTAAAGTATTGGAAGGGTATGCTCTGGAAGGACAGATTACTTTGGAGGAGAAAAACGAAATTCAAATTACATTGCAGGAGATCGTTAGAACTTACGCTGAATTTTTTGATGAAAAATGGGAAGTGATCAATGAGAAAGACATTATGATCTCTGAAAATGGGGAAAGTCATATATTCAGGCCAGACCGTATTTTAAAAGGTGATGAAGGTTATATGATTATTGATTTCAAAACAGGTGAACAAAAAACCAAGGATGAAGCACAGGTAGAAGGCTACAAAAATATCCTTGAACGTCTGGGGAAAAAAGTTCTCAAAACCCAGATCATCTATCTATAAAATTCTCAAAAACAACGTTATCAAAAAGTTAACATAATATTTTTCGTGAAATTCTTTTGAAATAGAAAAGGTTTTATTATTTTTATTCTGGGAGAACAGTATGTCATGTATCATTGATCTTGAGTACCGCCAACCATGAGAATATATTCAATTTCCTTTGTAATAAGCATGATTATCATGTCAGTCTCCACCGTGGTGACTTATAATATTATTGATAGCTTAGATCCCCCTATTACAGAGGATGGACACCGATACATGCCTATTGGAAACATTCTTAAATCTTTACTCGTAAGTTTTGTATTGGGTGCGTTTGTTTTTATCATCGCAGTTAAAATACAGAGGAAAAAATGATCCTTATTAAATTATAAATTTTGGCTAAAGCCAGGGTGGATTTCAAAAACTTTATTAAAAACGGGCTTCCTTCTGTCAGGCTCAAGATCATATTCCATTTCTATTGAATACATATGGAGCAGAATTATAGTAAAAATAAAAACCACTATTCAGCAGAATAGCGGTTTTATATTTTGAAAATTTACAATCTTAAGCGGTTGTATCAGGAGTGAATACTCTCTGAGAAAGTTCCTGGTCAAAAAGGTACAATGCAGATGGGTTATCGCATACCATTTTGATTTTCGTTACATACTGGGAAGCACTAGCCTCTTCTTCTACCTGCTCGTTGATAAACCATTGCATGAATGATGTTGTTGCAAAATCTCCCTCTTCGTTAGCATTCTTTACAATATTGAAAATACTTTTAGTTACGATTTTCTCATGGGCCAATGCTTTTTCAAAAATATCCGTTGCGCTTTCGAACTCATGTGGAGGTTTTGGAATTTCTCCGATGATAATTTCTCCCCCTACATCGTTCAGATAATCAAACATTTTATCTGCGTGCATCAATTCTTCTTTGCTTTGTACTCTGAAATAGTTGGCAATCCCGTCAAGATCTTTTCCGGAGAACCATGCAGACATTGAAAGATAATATTGAGCAGCGTATTGTTCGTGGGCAATTTGTTCGTTAACTAATTTCGCAATTTTTTCGCTTACCATAAGTATTAAATTTATAGTCAAAAATAGGGAATAAAAGCCCGAAATCAAAAGTTTTAAAGAAATTTAATACAAAAAGGATGGAAAAACATCCATCCTTTACACATTAAAAAACTAAAATTGAAGGTGCTTAATTTACTTCAGCAGTTCCTGTATTCATAGGCTTTTTCATCATTCTTCTTTCTTTCATACCCGCTTTCATTTTATCTGCTTTTGCCTGTCTGTCAGCCTGCCATTTATCATATTGTTCAGGACTTAGGATTTTTTTCATATCTGCATCCATTTGTGCTCTTTTGGCTTGCATCTCCTGCATCTTAGCTTGTCTGTCTCCTTTATTTTTTTCAAACTCAGCTTTCATTTCTTCTTTTCTTTTGTCGTGAAGAGCTTTTATTTGGGCTACCTGCGACTGGTTAAGATTAAGGTCTTTCTGCATCTGATCTAAGCGATCCTGTTGCTTCTGCTGCATTTTCTGCTTCATTTCAACAGCTCTTGCCTGTCTGTCCTGTTGAGTTGTATTGGTTTGTTGTGCCATTGCAAAACTTCCCATTCCGATAAATGCTATTGCTAAAACTAATTTTTTCATCTTTTTAAATTTTAATTAACTGTTATTTTCTAATTTGTTTTCTTGTTGTTACATCTTTTTGATTATGAATTAAAACAGAAGTTAAATTAACAAATTCATAAATAATGTTAAATTTTAATAAAAATAAATCATAAAAAGACACAAAAAAGGGCAGATTATAAAAACCTACCCTTCACACCACTTAAATATAATATATGAAAATTAATTCCTTGCTAAACTGCCTCTAAAACCACCGCCATTACCACGGCTTTCATATCTTGAGCCAGCACTTTCAGATCTTTGTCTGAAACCACCTCCATTACTATTTCTAAAGCCTTCGTTAGCTTCTCTTCTAGGAGCTTCTCTTCTCACTTCGCTGTTTCCTCTGAAACCGCCTCCGTTACTGTTTCTGAATCCTCCATTATTGTCTGCATTTACTCTGGTTCCTCCATTATCAGAACTTGTACGGAATCCTCCACCATTACTATTTCTGAAGCCTCCATTACTGGTAGTACTTCCACTATTCACTCCGTTGCTGTTTCTGAAACCTCCATTGTTGTTATCACGGAAACTGCCAGATCTGTCTGTAGTTCTTGTATTTCTGAATCCATTACCAGCGCCGTTATCTCTTCTTACAATATTAAGGGTAGGGTTATCCATTCTACGGAATCTTGATCTGTCTACTCTATAAACATTGATATTGATATTTCTATATCTTGGCATTACAGCATATCTCGGTGCATAGTACGTTCTTCTGTAATTCTGGAAATATACAATTGGGCTGGAACCTCTGTAATAGTTATTTTGGAAAACAACAAATACTCTTGGTCCTAAAATTCTTTGCATTGCATAAAACCTGTCGTAGTACCATCTGTCCGGATTATATCTGTAAAAATTATTCCATGATGTAAAGCTTGCATACAGATTATTTAATGTCATAATCTGATCTATCTGCCATCTGTTTAATCTATTCTGTACGAAAAACCCATTCCAGTCTATATTAATAATACTGTTCCTGTAATCGTTATAATAGCTTTGATAATAAGCTTGAGGATAATAATCCTGAGGATAATTGTAATAATAATCATCAGGGAAATAGTTTCTATCATCTTCATCGCTGTAATTGCCTCCATCATTCTGATAATAACCATCATCACCCCAACCATTATTCGGATACTGCTGAGCAGACGTCAAAACGCCCAACCCAAAAGCTAATCCTAAAAATATTTTTTTCATCTCTATAGTCGTTAATTGGTTAATATATAGTAGAATATCTTAATTCTATCTTTTGGATACAAATAAAAAAAAGAAGTTAAATCCTAAGATCAAACTTCTTTTAAATTATTTTTAAACAACTGATAATCAGATGTTAAATTTACAATCTCCCACTATCTTTTACCCAAAAAGCAATTTTTTCGTTGAAAGATTTTTGCATTTTCAGATCTTCCAGGTTAATGTGCATTCTATAGCGCCAATAATGTGGGAAAACTGCCGGATTATTGATTCTTTCATTATCCATTTTCTTATTGGCAAGCTTTAAATCTGTTGCCAAAAACTCCTGTATAGGGAAAATTGCCAGCATAGATTCATTATATAAATGCTGCTTCATAATAATCTCTGCAAGATGAGGGTTAAGATCTGCTGGAGCTTTTCCGTATTGTATCAACTGCTGGTTGAAATATTTTTGTGTAAGGGCAGGATCTTCTTTCCACCATTGTCTAAGTGTAGAGCTGTCATGGGAAGAAGCGGTTACTACATTCATATAACTCGCATTCTTAGGATTATAGAATGGAATATTCTCAGAAGGCATACGCTGTACTTTCAGTGCAATAATGGCTAATTCGTCCATTACAACCGGTACACATGCAGGCACCATTCCCAAATCTTCTCCACAAATCAGCATTTTGGTAGCATTCAGGATAACCGGAAGCTTTTCCATAGCTTTCTCATACCACATATGATCCTGTCTTCTGAAGAAATAATCGTGATACAATTCATAAATATTTCTCTGTTCAGATTCCGAAAGATATTTATAAGATTCTGTATTGTATACATTGAATCTTGGATGGTACACCGTTTTTCCGTTTCTTTCTTCAGTTAAAAACAAAACATTGGCACATAGGGCAACCAATTTTTCTTCAAGGGAACCATAAGGTTTCTTCTTAAAGAAATTAACCAGTTTTCTTTGCGTATCAAATTCTTCTTTGAAAGCATAAGTCCCATTATCATTACGGTTCATAAACTCAAGAGCTTTTCCGCCATCTTCACCAAAATAATCCCATAAGATCTGGTTATTGATAAAAGGTTTACAGTATCTGTCAAAATTAAACGGAATCTGCCATGCCTTAAATTCATCCGCTACAATGGGAACGGCCGGATAAAAGTATCCTAAAATTCCTTGTACGGCGGAAATCGGCATTCTCCATATTCTGAAGAAACCTAGAATATGATCTATTCTCATGGCATCAAAGTACTGCTCCAATGCTTTGAACCTGTTTTTCCACCATCTGTAATCGTCTGCTTTCATAGCTTCCCAATTGTACGTTGGGAACTCCCAGTTTTGTCCGAGTTCTGTAAACTGATCAGGAGGTGCTCCGGCTTGGAAATCCATTCCAAATAATTCCGGTTCTGTCCATGCTTCCACAGAATATCTGTAGATACCAATCGGAAGATCACCCTTCAACGAAATTCCCAGTTTATGGGTATAATCTACTGCTTCTTTTAGTTGCAGATGCAATTGGTATTGTACCCATGCATGAAGCATTGAGGTATCATAATCTTTGTTTTTTGTTGTAAAAAACTGTGAGATCTTTCCTGCAATATATTTTTTATGGGTTTTCCAATCGTTGAAATTGGGCGTTTTATATTTATCCCTCAATACACAGAACGCAGAATATGGAACAAGCCAGTATTCATTATCCTTGATGAATTTTTTGAAGTTTTTATCTTTATAAATTTTATCTTTTTCAGCATTAAAAACTGCAGTAAGATATTTCCATTTGCCTGCAATCATCTTTTCATAATCAATCAGATCCAGAGCATTTAAGTTCTCTTTGTCAATCAGATATTCATCAACTAATTCTTTCGGTAAAGAATAATCAAGCTTTTCTAAAGAGATGTATTGTGGGTGCAGTGCATAAACAGATACCGCTGCGTAAGGATAAGAATCTGTCCAGGAATAATTCGCTGTGGTGTCATTGATCGGAAGAATCTGAATAATCCCAAGGTTAGTTTCTTTCGTCCAGTCTGCCAGTTTTTTAATATCTGTAAATTCTCCTACTCCAAATCCATCTTCACTTCTCAAAGAGAATACAGGAACCGCTACCCCGGCATCATGGTACATCTGATATCCTTTAAATTTAAAATAATGATTGGAGACAATCTGTAAAACATCCGGTAATTGATTCGCTACCGTAAATCTGTTTTCTCCAGTTTCTACATCAATTACTTTGTTTTCTTTGGTATCAAAAAGACAGTACTTGAACTGAATAAATTCATTCTCCGGTATCTCTACAGAAACTTCCCACATTCCAAAATCTGTCTGATGCAGATGAATCACTCTTTCATAATTCCAGCTTCCTAAAGATGCTGTATTTCCAAAAAGTACAACGCTCCAGTCCGGATTATAAATAGGTGCTTCTATCCTGAATAAGTGAGTATGTTTTTTTAAAACTGTTACTTTTCCTGGAACAAAATCATGCAGTTTATTGTAAAGTATTTTGTTGTTTAAATAGTTTTCGGGAAAATTTTTGTTATTCCATTCGTCAAAAATGACAAACTCCTTATAGTTATGCGGAAAACTGAGATGATGCGGAACAAATTCTTCTCGTAATATATTTTTTTTCTCATCTACAACTCTGTATTGGTAAGAAATAGATTTTGAAAAATTATCTACTTCACATTTCCATAAACCATTCTCACCATAAAACATAGTATGGATATGTACTGCAGCGCCTTCTTCGCCAATTACAAGCTGCAAATTCTCTCCAGCCTTTACAACATATCCTACATTAAAGTATAGTTTCATCTATATTTTTTTATAAAAGTACATTTTAATATCGAAAAATAAAACTTATTGAATATCAAATAATCATTAAAAGACCTTTTCAAAAATGTTTGAAAAGGTCTCTATATTTTGAATTATAATTCTTACTTATTTTGTTACAAGAATCTTTTTATTAAATATTGCTTTGCCCGCTTCATTAGTGATATTTACAATATAAGCTCCACTCACCAATCCTTTAAGATATACTCTTTCATCTGAGGAGTTATCTTTTACAGCGAGGTTCTGAGTCATTACATTTTTACCGGACATATCAAAAACATTCAGCTGAATGTTCCCTTTTACATTTTTATCAACATGAACATTGATATAATGCTCATCTACTTTTGTTGGGTAAATATCCATGTTAGCCAGGCTATTAGAGGCAGTAGCTTTATCATTCACAAAATACTTACTTGCCAGGTCATAGATATGCAATCCCTGTTCTCCTGGAAGCTGTTTGGCATGTAAAGTTGTAAGATCTGCTTCATATAAAGCACCTCCTTTTGCACTTGCAATAACTACTTTGCCTTGAGCATTTACGGCAGATCCGTTTACAGAATAGTTATCCGGAATTCCCGTAATTTTACCCACAAATTTAGCCTTTAAATCTTTAGTTAAAACTTTGAAAACATTTCCTGAAGCAGAAAAAACATAAAAATTATTATCAGCATCAGCAATCATGTCGCCACCAAATCCTGTTTCCATAGCTGTAAATGAATTTTTACCATTGGAAGAGTCATCTTTGATGATTCCAAGATCATTTATCAAATATTGACCATCTTTTTTACTAATTTCCAAAAACTGTGTTCCGGAATTATTTATTGCATAAATATTACCATTATATCCTGTTGCCATTCTTGTAATATGGGAATTAATATCACAAGATGTAACTCTTGCTACATTATTCTCTACCAGCGTAATCACCTTAGTCTGAGGATTCAAAATATAAACATTGGACGAAAACATAGGCATATATACCAGATTGTTATTCATAGAATCATAAGCGAGTGCTGCCAAAGTAATGGACTGAGAATTATTGTAAGAATTTTTATCTTCAGCTACAATACCTTTTCTACTCTGTGAAAATACCTTTGCTGATGAATCAGCTGTAAAAATTTTCTCTCCTGAAGTTCCATTGACAGCATTAATTGTACGGAAATCATTAAAAGTAATGCTTTGAGTATCTTTTCCTGCAATGGCAAAGAAATCCTGCTGTGCCTGTGCATTCGCACCTAATAACAGTAAAAATAGAGGGAATAAATGTTTTTTCATACTATTTATTTTTAGATTCGTAATTTTTTGATATGACTAAGTTACACAATTTTAGAATTGGTAAAACAAAAAAATCTCTAGTATTTGAATAAATCTTGGCTGTGAGGGATAATAGTGGGAATAATTCGGAGTTCGGGATATATTGGTTCGTGTTATAGAGTTACGGTATTCAGATTAAGAAAAGCTTTGTTTAGACTTCCAGGGATTGACTAATGCTGTGGGATAAAACGTGTAATGATGGTAAAGTAAAGGCTGTAAAGACCACTACTCATGTATCTGTTGGAGTTGGGTTGGAATAGTTGTGATATGTATAAAACAAAAAAACCTTTATCGCAATGATAAAGGTTTTTTAAAAATAAAATAAAAACTGGCGGCGGCCTACTCTCCCGCGTTAGCAGTACCATCGGCGCTGGTGGGCTTAACTTCTGTGTTCGGAATGGGAACAGGTGAGCCCCACCGCTAAAACCACCCTAAAGAAGGTATATAAGGTTCAGTTGGAAGATCCTAGGGAAGAGGTAATAGCTGTTTCAACTGCTACCTGATACCTTGTATCTGTCATCTGATACCTGTTTTAATCGATAAAAACTTTCACAAAGACAAAACCTTCAATGCACATAAAGCACCTGGTTTATATTAGTAACCATAGACTATAAATCTACGGGTAATTAGTACTACTTGGCTATGACATTACTGTCTTTACACCTATAGCCTATCAACGTCGTCATCTACAACGACCCTTAAAAGATGTCTCATCTTGAGGCGAGTTTCGCACTTATATGCTTTCAGTGCTTATCTCTTCCAAACGTAGCTACTCAGCGGTGCACCTGGCGGTACAACTGATACACCAGAGGTTTGTTCAATTCGGTCCTCTCGTACTAGAATCAAGCCCTCTCAAACATCTAACGCCCGCAATAGATAGAGACCGAACTGTCTCACGACGTTCTGAACCCAGCTCGCGTGCCACTTTAATGGGCGAACAGCCCAACCCTTGGGACCTTCTCCAGCCCCAGGATGTGACGAGCCGACATCGAGGTGCCGAACCTCCCCGTCGATGTGAGCTCTTGGGGGAGACTAGCCTGTTATCCCCGGAGTACCTTTTATCCTATGAGCGATGGCCCTTCCATACGGAACCACCGGATCACTATGTCCTGCTTTCGCACCTGATCGACTTGTTGGTCTCACAGTCAAGCACCCTTATGCCATTACACTCTACGCACGGTTACCAAGCGTGCTGAGGGTACCTTTGAAAGCCTCCGTTACTCTTTTGGAGGCGACCACCCCAGTCAAACTACCCACCACGCAATGTCCTTCTTAAAGAAGTTAGGCTCCAAGTAAGTAAAGGGTGGTATTTCAACGTTGGCTCCACAAACACTAGCGTGCCTGCTTCAAAGCCTCCCACCTATCCTACACATTACTTACTCAAAGTCAATACGAAGTTATAGTAAAGGTTCACAGGGTCTTTTCGTCCCATTGCGGTAATCGGCATCTTCACCGATACTACAATTTCACCGAGCTCGTGGCTGAGACAGTGCCCAGATCGTTACACCATTCGTGCAGGTCGGAACTTACCCGACAAGGAATTTCGCTACCTTAGGACCGTTATAGTTACGGCCGCCGTTTACTGGGGCTTCAGTTAATGCCTTCGGTTTAACCCTAAGCACCTTCCTTAACCTTCCAGCACCGGGCAGGTGTCAGACCCTATACAGCATCTTTCGATTTAGCAGAGTCCTGTGTTTTTGATAAACAGTCGCCTGGGCCTCTTCACTGCGGCCACATTGCTGATGGCGTCTCTTCTTCCGAAGTTACGAGACTATTTTGCCTAGTTCCTTAGCCACGACTCACTCGAGCACCTTAGGATTCTCTCCTCGACCACCTGTGTCGGTTTTGGTACGGGTTGCTTCACTTCGGCTTTTC